>CAZYEG010000137.1:0-4133 GCA_964646365.1 uncultured Methanosarcinales archaeon | reverse complement strand
CACATATTTTCAGAATGGACAAAATACAACATACCAAACGAAATAAAAAATAATAAAAAATTATTCAACTCCTATTTAGCAGGATTAATAGACGGAGACGGTCATATAAAAATCAAAAATAATACAGACAGAAAAATCCCACAATGTTTAATTAGAATCTCTTCAGATAGAAAATTAGAGGAAATTAAAAAATTAATAACAAAACACAATAATTGTATGGTACATTTCTACTGTTGCAAAAAAAGCAAATGCGTTGATACATGCTTTTATTTCTCTAAAAAAAACTATAATGAAATTATTAATCAAATTTTGCCAAATTTAGCAATAAAAAAGAAACAATCACGATTATTATACTATAAATCATTAATAATGAGCCTGCCCGGATTCGAACCGGGGTCTTTCGGTGTCTTCCAAAAACGGATGTCCGAAGCCGAAGGTGCTATCCAGGCTATACCACAGGCCCATAATTTAATACAAAAATCATTTCATTAATAAAATTATTGATAAGAACTTAGAATCTACGCCGCTTTAAAACTCCTTTAACAAAACATTTTACCCTTTCGTAAAGGCTTTCTTCCACTTCATATATCTCAACTGCCATCATTTTCTATAAACCTTATTTTTTCCCAAGGAGAATTTCGATGGTAGATACTCTCACATCTCTGCCTTCCTTGTTTTGAAAATCTTCACTATCAATCTTGATATTTTTTACTTCAATCATATCTTGAAGAAACCTCTTAGACGAAACCAGCGCGATATCAACAGCTCTTGAGATAAACTTACCTCTCGCCTTGACTATAACTTCAGTTGCTCCCTTCGTGGTAAACTGCATTACAACTCCAGTAACATAATTCATGAACGGTTTTGGACCGACAAAAATCGAATTGTCTGGTTCTGTCATTGATTTCCTCTCAGTTATTCTTTGTTTTTACTAAGTCTTGTTGCATATCCTGCTACAATATTCTTAATTTTCTTTGAAGGAGTTTCAATGTGTTTGTTAATTACTTCTTTATTTTTAACATAATCGTTTGAAACTTCGTCTCCATATTTTTCCATAACGTCTTGCGTTACCCTTTTGATTAGTTTTGTTTTAATTCTTCCCATATTTACTGTCACCTGTTATTAGAGATATGAAGGATGCGGATTCTATTTATAAATGTTTGGGTCACAAAAATAAAAATATGGAAAGCATCCTCTTCAATAAAAAATTAAAACAACATTTAAATACAAGTAGAACTAAAATCCAACTATGATAACCATAGACTATTCTGGAATAAAAAATCTGAAAATTTCCACAGAAATAAAAAACAAAATCCAAAAAATCAAAAAACAACCTTTACCAGCATTCTTAACTGATAAACCACCAATAAAACAAATGCTTTCTCTAGCAAAAAAATATTCAAAATATAAAAACATCGTCCTAATTGGGAATGGAGGATCTATTAATCCTTTATTTGCCCTCTATAACGCTCTTGAAACACCTAAAAAAAATCTTTACATTATCCACACAATGGAGCCAGACTATATCAAAAAAATCAAATCCAAAGCAAAAAAATCAGACACACTTGTTGTTTCAATCAGCAAATCTGGATCGAATGTACAACAGATAGAAGCTACACTTGCATTCTTAGGTTATAAAATGCTTTTCGTCACTTCTCCTAATAAAGGCGTCTTGTATCACATCGCCAAAAGAAAAAATATCCCAATAATGGACCATCCTGAAGTTGGTGGAAGATATTCAGGCAGAACTGCATGCGCACTAATGCCTGCAGCACTTTTAGGTCTTGACATAGAAAAAATCAACACCGGAGCAAAAAGTATGTACAAAAAATGTTCATACAAAACAGCCATAACAAAAAATCCAGCATTAAAAATCTCATCAATACTATACCAACTGGACAAAAAAGGATATGACGAAGTTTTCCTCCCGATTTACAGTACAAGACTCGAAGGATTCATCAACATAATTGTTCAACTTATACACGAAAGTTCTGGAAAAGATGGAAAAGGGCAAACTATTCTAGGCACATTTGCCCCAGAATCACAACATCATACAAATCAAAGGTTCTTTGGCGGCAAAAAAAATATGATTGGCCTCTTCACTGTTGTTGAAAAACAGAAGGATCAAAAAACAGCAACCTCCATCCCGGCCAACCTAAAAAACATACCACTTCGTGATGCAACTCTTGATGTTCTTGATAAAATCCCTCTCTCAAAATCTCTTGATTTTGAATTTAATGGCACAAAAAAAGACGCTGACAACAATAACATTCCAAATATGGCCATTAAACTTAACAAAATAACACCTGAGTCTGTCGGCGAATTAATGGCACTTTGGCAATACATTGCTGTATACTCTTCCTACCTAAGAAATGTAGATCCATTTGATCAACCACAAGTAGAAAATGCAAAAAATATTAGTTTTAATCTAAGAAAAAAATGGAAAATATAATCACTGATGAAAAATTAGACAAATACTTCTCTATAACAAAAGAAGCGTTTGAAAAGGCCAAAGAATCAGGCAACAGAACAGAATTAAAAGATGAGAGACTCGATTTTCTAGACATGATCTCAAGATACATATCAGACGCAGAACACTTCAGAAAAAACGACGATTACATCAACGCTTTTGCAGCACTTAATTATGCTCATGGATGGCTTGATGCTGGAGCGCGTTTAGGCATTTTTGATGTTCATGATTCTAGACTTTTTACAGTTGACGACAAATGAAAGAACTCTTTAATAAATTAACAAAAACAGAACTGTCTACAGCCAAGAATCTTACACTAATCGACACCTGCTTCTTTATATCGACATTTGGAAACAACCATCTAAAAGAATTTAGAGAAATAAAAAACAAAGCCTTAACATCATTTAATGTAGAGGAATTAGTCCACGTCGAACACCGACTTCATCATCACAAGCACGAAATAAGAAAATTTCTAAAAAACACAGATCTAATTATTCTAAATGTACCTGTAAGCCCAGGACAAAGACAAAAAGAAATGGACTTTATCAATTCCATCGATCCCGACTTGCTAAAACATTCACATGACCCAAGCGACCTTGTACTTCTCGCTGCTGCTATCAAAACACATTCTATCGTTCTAACTAAAGACAAACATGATCTTTTTAACACAGAACTAGAAAATTACGTAAAAAAATATAATATTAAAATAAAAAAAGAATTAAAAGACGTTTAAAATTACTAAATTTTTTAATTGAGTAATTACGCCTTAACTTGGTTTGCTTTTTTTTTAAACTCTTCCATAACTGCTGGGTTGTTTAAGGGAATAAGTTCTTCATCATCATCCACAGATGTTTCTTCTGGATACTCTGAAAGGATCTTTTCCTCTTCATTTAAGATTACTTTTACTATTCTTTGATAATCTTTTGCTCCTCTTGATGAAGGTGCAAATCCAAAGATTGATTTGCCACTTTCTGGAGCTTCCTTAAGTTTGGAATTTATCCTGACAGGATTAGTGGTGATCTCATAGAACTCACTACTAATCTTATCAAGATATTTTCTACAACTCTTAATTCTTTTATCAAATAAAGTTGGAATAACTTTAGTGATCTTGATTGTATGATCAAACCTGTCGTTGATCGTCTCAATTACCGTTGTCATCTTCTTGAGTGCATCATATCCAAGAAAATCTGTGGATACTGGGATAAATGCTTCCTGAGCATACAATAATGCATTTTGATTAAGTATCCCTAGTGACGGAGGACAATCTATCAATACATAATCATATCCCTTAAGAGCTTTTAATTTATTTTTTAAAATAAATTCTTTATTAGGCATAGATGATATTATCACTTCTGTTTTAGTCAGTGTTTCTCTACTAGGCATAACATCTAAATTCTTACCCAAATGTTTCGTGCACTGCATAACATCTGCGTTTTCAGTAAGTACATTATAAACATCCTTTTCAACTTCAACTTTTAATATTGTCCCTACATTACCTTGAGCGTCTAAGTCAACAACTAATACTTTTTTATCTTTTCTAGAAAGTCCTGCTGCAATACTGATAGTGGTCGTAGTCTTGCCTACACCGCCTTTTTCGTTGATTATACAAATTTTTCTCACTCTATTCACCTCGTCACTTCCATAATAAGAAATGTGCCTGTAT
>CAZYEG010000136.1:0-4149 GCA_964646365.1 uncultured Methanosarcinales archaeon | reverse complement strand
AGTGGGCAGGAGCAATAATACTTATAGTAATTGTAATAGCATTCATGTCGTTTATAATATATGAACCTAATAAAAAAGCCAATCATGGTAACGGAGGAGACTAAAAATGAGTTCAAGATTCTATAACTTACAAGATTTTTTCAGGGCAGCCGACGCATGGGGATTGACAGATGTCATACTACCTTTCATGCTGATTTTCATTATATTCTTTGCAATACTTGAAAAAGCTAAAGTACTTGGCAACGAAAAGAAAAACCTAAACATAGGAGTTTCTCTAATTGTATCATTAATGGTTGTAATTCCACACATCCTGGGATTGTATCCTGCTGGAGGGGATGTGGTTGAGATCATGAATCGAGCGCTTCCAAGTGTATCTTTAGTTGTCGTAGCTATAATCATGTTACTTGTACTGCTTGGTATATTCGGTGGAGATGCTCATCTAGTCGGAATCAAAATGGGCAACTGGGTTGCTGTAATCGCTCTTGTAATCATCGTTTGGATCTTCGGTGGATCTGCTGGATGGTGGGGAGACAGATATGGTTTCTGGAGTAGAATATTTGGAAACGATGTTGTTGCAATAATCATAATACTGCTTGTATTTGGGATGATAATCGCATTTGTTACAAGTGAAGGTGACGATAACACCCAAAAAGGATACGTAAGTAGACTATCAGACGACCTTAAAGGAATGTTTGGATCCAAATAAAAATGGCACTATTTAGTATTGCTTTTTTAGATAAATTTTCTATTTTGTTAGTTTTCTTACTAACATTACTTTTTGTATATGCATTTCTAGAAAAGATTGAACTATTTGGAAAAGATAAAAAAATGGTCAATGCACTAATCGCTTTTGTTAGTGCGATTATTTTCATATCTATCCCTAAAATCGCAGCTTTACTAAAAATACTATTACCTGTAATGGGAATATTCATCACAATAATTATCTTAATATTCATCGCATTCAAATTCTTTGGAGTGTCTGATGACGATATGAAAGGTTTTATTACAGAAAGACCTGAATTAACATGGATAATACTTATCATTTCAGTAATAATTGTTGCTGTTATCCTTTCAAGATTATTTAGCACCAACACAGTAATTGATGAGAATCTAAACATAGTTGATATAAATGACACCAATGATCCTGACTATGATATGGATGCTGCTAGAGAAGATGCAGAACTTAAGGTAAACTATAAGAGCGGCGCATTTAACCCCAAAATACTTGGAATGATTCTCATATTTATCATAGGTGCGTTCTCAGTAATGCTACTTGCAGGCGATTCTAACAACAGAAGATCTGGAGAATAAATTCTTTTTCTAAATTATATATTATAAAACAATTAGAAATAAAAAATAATAAAATTAAAGATTACTTAGAAGCTCGTGTGGAATTTCTTCATCATCTGAAAACGAACTATTTTCAACTGCAGGTGGACTTTTTTTTGGCCTGCCTTTTGGTTGAGATGGCTTATCATCACTTTTAACATAATTAGTGATTCTTCCAAGTTCGCTGACAGTTTCTGTAAAAGTTGGAAGTACTTTAGAAAAAACCTTCTCCATAGCTTTTACTTGAGAACCGACATTAAGAATATTCTGGTCATACTCATTAACCTTAGCAATAAGTGCTTTATGAAGTTCATCAAAATTGTGCTGCAAATCATTAAACCTTTGCTCAACTTGAACAAATCTAGAATCCATCTGATTTTTCCACTCAATTATCTTATTAACATTCTTCATAAGCTCATTCCATTTTTCCTCAATAATAGACTCTGCAAGTTCTTCAAATTGCATATTATTTAGTGAAGTATCATCTACACCCTGCATAGGTTGTCCACTCGGCATTGGTGGTGGCATTCCCATATCTGGCTGTGCTTGTCCTGGCGCACCTTGCATTGGCGCAGCTGGAGCTGCTTGTGGAGGTTGAGGCTGAAGCTGTCCTGGATAAGGACCATTCTGTTGACCTGGAACCATGCTCGCTTGATTCATTGCATTATTTATATCTCCCATATTCATTCCATCTCTTTGCATATTCTGTACTATCTGGTTATTTGAAAAACCTTGATCACGCATGTTATTAATACTCTGCGCAGGAGTAAGATTCGATTGTGATGGTTGTGAATCAATACCTGGTATTTCATCTCTTTTTTTCGCAAATAAAGCCATGTGTACTATTATAGGTTTTTTGTTTTATAAAAGTTTCTATTGCTTCATCTTTACTAGTGTTTCTTGTATAATTTTTTTTGCTTCTGATTCTGAAACAAAATTAAGTGGATCCCAAAAATCAATATACTTTTCTATCGTCATTAGATCGTTTCTATTCGCGCATCCAGAAAGTTCTGAATTCATTACAATCAATTGTTCATTCAATTTTTTTAAATCTCCTTTAATTGAAGTAATATCATCAAAAACTTCTCTCACCTGCGACATAATCCTTTTATTAGTCGAAATTAAATTCTGCTCAGTAAGCTGAGACTTCTTTCGTAAATTTAGATACCTCTCTTCGAGAATTCTAAGTCTCCTAGAAACATTATTCACCTGACCAGATACTGCAGTAAGATTAGATCCAAAAAAAGATGGCTTTTTAACATTCCCAAAAAGCCCACCCGACTTTTGATTGTTTGCTGCTGGATTGGATTTCTTTGGATTAAAAAGATTCTGTGCATCCATTATTTTTTACCTTTAGCTTTTCTTACAGGTTTTTTCTTATCATCCGCAATATGAACTGTGTGTGTTGGAAAAGGAATTCCAATCTTTGCCTTATTAAGAGCATTGTACACTGCAGCTATCGCTTTTTGATGCATATCCCATTTGTTCGAAAGATCATCCACCCAAAACATTGCTTTGAAATTAAGCGAAAAATCTCCCATTGACAAGAATAAAACTTTTACATCTTGTTCTTTAGAGACACCTTTAATTTTAGTAATAGTTTCTTTTGCAACCTTTTTTACCTTATCTGGATCCGAACCATACACAGTTCCAAACTCAATATTAACTCTTATAGCCATATCTGGCTGCATTACGTTAGTAAGTTTTGAATTTGCCACTATAGAATTTGGAACAATTACAACCTCACCATCCCACGTCCTAATCCTGGTGCTTCTAAGGCTGATATTGAGGATTTTTCCACTGGTTGTATCATCTACCTTAACTATATCACCAACTCTGAATGTCCTGTCTAAGATTAATGAAATGCCTCCAAAAATATTTGCAAGGCTATCCTTTACTGCAAAACTAAGCGCAATTCCTGCAATACCGATTCCTGCAAGAAGACCTGACACATCTATCGCCCAAGCCTTCATAACATAAATTACTGACAACACAACAAATATCACTTTTGATACTGCATGGAATATTGGTAAAAGCTCATCATCAAGTGTTGAACTTGTCTTCTCTGACCATTTACCACCCCATTCGCTAATTAATATATCAACAACACGGATTATAACAGTAGTTATCAATATAATAATCAATGAATCAAATATATGATTTGAGATTTCATTTAATTTAGGAGTCAATTCAAGAATATTTATTGAAAACCGTAATCCCCAAAACACAAGAACATAAACAAGTGGACGATGAGTCTTCTCAACTATCAGGTCATCAACCATAGTTTTTGTCTTTCTTGCAAGTCTAAGCAAAACTTTTGTAGCCAAAAATACAAGAAATTGCGAACCAAGATAAATCAATACAAGCATTACAAAAAAAGCAATATACTTGTTTGCTCCAATATCTAAACCAATAGTATCTTTAATGAAATTTAACACGATTTCCATAATCACCAACCCTTTTTATTATATATATACTGATAAAACATTCATCGTTTAAATAATTTTACAAAAATTCTATAGGAATATTTATAAAAATAGCTTACTATTTCAAAAACAATGGACAATTTTAGTGGCAAAAAAGAGGTTTGCGGCTATGATTTGATTCGTGAAGGCGAAGAGATCATAATGCGTATTAATTGTGACACTTGTACTAGATCTCCCTCCATCGAAAACAATCCTATCTGTATGGCAAGAACAGTTGACAAATTGCTTGAGTCTGGACCTGTCACAAAAATAGTATTTCACCAAAACAGAGACTATGAATACGATTATTCACAAACACAACTTCTAATCGAGCTAGCAAACCTATACAATACTC
>CAZYEG010000135.1:0-4154 GCA_964646365.1 uncultured Methanosarcinales archaeon | reverse complement strand
ATTTTTTTGCACGTAGTAATTTTATGAATGTAATGGAAGAATGTCCACATTATTGGCAATATGCAAAAAAACTGATGACTGAGGATCAGGGGTTAATGTATGGAGCGGATGTTCCAGATGAATTACCTCGGGATGTAATTGCTACAATAACAGAGAAGGGTTTTTTTCATCATTATAATTTAGGGGTGTCTCCTATGAGAGTAGAATATATTCTTAAGGAGCATGCTTTTATTTCTGAGGTAGGAATAGACCAGTTTGAGAGTATACTCGGTAGTATGATGCCGGGATTAGAATCTGATGATATTATTCATGTTGTAGATACTGCTGTTTATGAAGCTCATCCAAGAAGTAAGTCGATTGTTCCAGGTAAATTTAGGATTTATAAGATTAGCATTGAAACTCGAGAGGATGAATATCATATAATTGCAAAAGTTTTTGATAATGCTGAAGCTCATGAGGGAGAGATTGTTCTTCCTCAATATTTTAGGCGTTGGGGAGTGGACGTAACAAAGCCGGATGCATTTTTTTCTTTTAGATCTAGTGATGGAAATTTTTTACAATTATTAAGTAGGCCATACGTCCCAGGATGGAATCTTAAGGCGGTGACTGAGTATCATGCTTCTAATGGGGATGTGGAGTCTGCTAATTATCTTATAGAAGATGGGGCAGCACTTGTAGGGAGGCTTTATGCTTTAGCACCTCACCCAGATACTGCACCAATTTCAAATCTTCAAACATATGAGGATAGGGTTAGGTGTGAATTTAGACCTGATGTGGAGAGGGTCTTGGGGGAACTGAAAGGGCAAGGTCGGGCGACTGAAGAAGATGTTTCTGCTGTAAGAAGATTAAATGACAATCTTGGTAGTATATTCCCTGAAGCAATGGAGTCGGTTTTAACTATACCTACATTTACGTATCTTGATCTTTTTGGTAGAAATATTGTTTCGTCTCCTCCTAATGTGGAAGATGGTCATAAAATGACTCCGATAGATCTTGAAAGGGGAAGGAGTTCTGGTGCGTGGCCGTATTCTTCAGGGTTTAGCAATTTTGTTTTATCATTGTATGCAATAGATTTAAAGGACGAGAGTCAAGATGGATTTTTTAATCAAGTGATGTGGAAGATGTTCAAGGAGTATACTCTTGGAACACATTCCTTTAATGCTGAAGTTCGAGAAATGAAAAAAGATCCTTTAACTTATTTTATGAGAAATATTGTTCATGAAGGAGATATTGATCCCGAGATGCAAGAGTATATTTATTCTATGGTCCGTGGGGCGTCACAAGGTGGTTTTGATCCACTGGAGTTGTGTGATATTGCTGTTGAAGGAATTAAGGAAAAAAGTGATTGGGGGAATTTGGGTGTTGGTAAGGATGAGGTCTTATACTACATGAAAGCCGCAAAGATGTTTTTTGCATCTCTGCAAAAAAAATCCCTACTTTATGCTGAAGGGGTACAGTTCGATGTTTCGCGTTTGAATGAATTTTCTTCCAAGATGTATGAAGGTTTTATGTCACACTCTAGTTATGTTGATGCTTTACAAGAGTCCAGAAGAGGAGATGAGCTTGCCGTTCAAATTATCAATGGATTTGAAAGATTTAAACTTGATGTTCAAATGACCAATCTAACAAGGGGTCTTATGGTTGGTAGGAGTTATTTGGGGTATGTGATGGATGATATTGGTGATAGAGAAAGAAATTTGCATGATTTTGTTGTGACAATGAGTAGAATTTCTGACTCGATTGCTAGGATCCAGGCTAAACAATCAGATTCAACTTATAATGAGATATGGAGAAATGATATTGAACGCCATACAGATTTGAATCCTTTTGGTAATTATATAGAACAATTAGGTCCATATTTTGGGAAAAAATGAAATTTGATCCAATAGTTTCAGCTGAGGAATTTGAAGGTCTGATGACAAGATCTGAATTATTACTTAATTTTCCACAGGATATTTTAGACGAGTTATCTAGATTAGATCGTGGTGGATATGAATCTTTTATATCTACTCTAAATCTGTATAATTATGACTTTACTTCTGGTAATAAAGCTGATTTTCATGTTCATTCTAGATATTCTGACGGTGTGCATACAATACCTGTCCTGATTGATATGGCAATTAATGAGGGTTTGGAATTTTTACTTCTTGCTGATCATGATACATTTGAGAGTCAGGAACCGTTGGTGGATTATGCAGGTGTTTATAGTTTGCGAATTGTACCAGGGGTTGAGGTTAATACTACTGATCTTGATGGTACTTCTATTCATGTGAAGGGGTATTTCCCAGGACAAGATCCTACGGATCTTATGAGGTCGGATTTAGGATCTATATTTGATGAGGTAAAAAAGGGAAGACGAGTTCGTGTGATTGAGGTTGTAAAGAGAATGAATGATTTGTTTGCTGAATACTTTATCCCAGAATTCCGAGAAGATCGAAAAATGCATGGAGAGAATCTGTTGAGAATTGATGTTGAGGCGGATTTAAAGCCAATGTCAGTAAATGAGAATTATATTGTGTCAAATATTGCATTATATTTGCAGAATCATTTAAGTGAATTATTAGTTAGAGATCATGATGAATATCTAGATGTTGCTGGGGCTATTGTTGAGATGTTTGAGAAACTGGCAAGAGATAGATTGAAAGCGTATAATACCAATCCTTCGAATGAGACTGTGTCATGGGGAACTTTTCTGGCAGGCCAGCGAGGTGCTGAGGAGTATGTTATTAATGATACTCTAGGGTATAATTGGCGGGACTTATTTAGAAAGCAGCTCTTTGATCATGATGAGGTTTTGCATGTTCCCTTGTCTTGTCATGTTCCCAATAGGGGCGAATATGGTAGAGCAATGGATACTTGTGCAGCTATAAAAATGATACAAGGTATGGATGGGTATTCGGAAATTGCACATCCTAAAGAATCCTATGGGGATGTTGTTGGTTTGGCAAGAGAATTAGGCCGATTTAAAGATGCGGGATTGCGAAGTGTTGAGGTTTATTGTCCTAAAAATGGATTTGAAATGAATGAATATAAAGAATTGGCAATTGCAAACGGTTTATTGCGTGGACTTGGTAGTGACTTCCATGGGATTTCTCGATCGGGCATAACTCTTGGTCAACTTGGTGTTGATGGTTAATACTTGATTGCTAATACAGATGCGAGGAGTTCGTCAATTCTTGTTATTATACTTTTTAAGTAGAAAAGAATTCTTATGTCTTTTGGATCCATGTTCTTGATGTGTTTGTCTATATTTTTTTCAACTATTTTTTTTGTCTCGTTTATTAGAACCATCTTTTTTTCGTCGGCAATTTTTTCGTAGAATAATTCAAAGAACTGTTCGAATGCTATGTTTATTTGTTCATAATATTTTACTATGTCTTTATTCATTTCTTTTTTGTATCCGGAATTAGAAATGTATTTACACATGTCTCTGTAGTCGTCACCAATACTTTCAAGTACCCAGGCTATCAGGTAAATGAATGTGGTTTTGTCTTGTTTTTCATATCCTTTTGTGTTTAGGATTCTTTCGCAAAAGTTAATCAATTTGTTATTTGTGTTTTCTAGAACAATTATGTCTTTTAGATTGTCGTATTTTTTATTTTTTATTCTTTGAAGACTGTCTGTAGCCATTGATAATGTAACATGGAATGCTCTTCTTAGACTGCTGTCGAATTCTTGCTCAAGTCCACGTGAAAGATTTTTAATTCTACACATGTCTTCTTTTTGATCAATTACTTCAAATCCGAGTGTATTTTCAAGTGCTTGTTGAATGATCCTTATGGTTTCTGGTGAATTGAATCTTACTAGAACTTCATCGTATCCAGCTTTATAGAAAAATGTTACAGACCATTGTACGAGATGATAATTGAGATTTCTAGCGTCAAATTCGGTTTTTTTCCCTTCAATGTCTTTTGTTGTGCTAACGATAATTTTGTTGCCTTCTTCGGTTAAATTGAGTTCTTCACCTTTTTTGAGATTGTATTTCTTTGACCATTTTCTAGGCAGTGAAACTAATTGAGTTGAATTTGCGATTTGTATAATTTTTCTTTGCATATTACTCCCCCTAAATTTATAAGGAATCAATATAGATTTATAAATTTATCTATTATATATATAAAATATAAATTTATATAAATTTTATAGTTTTTAAGGAT
>CAZYEG010000134.1:3524-4158 GCA_964646365.1 uncultured Methanosarcinales archaeon | reverse complement strand
AGTAGTTGATAATTTTATTCTTTAATTTAATTATAAATAAATCATCAATTTGACAATAATATTTTTCGAATTTGATAAAATTTAGTATGTTCATACCTATAGGTTCTGGAACATCTCTAAATTTTTCATAATGAGAACTATTGTTTATTTGATATTTTTGCTGAGATTCTTTAATTAACATATGACGATTACAAAAATCCGAGTTGTTAATAAAACCATGGCATGCTTTTGATGACATTTTATTCCACCTTGTCCTCTTTTACAATCTCACCTGGAAGCGTAGTAGTTCCTGGCCAGAGTTTTCTTCCAGGATAAATAAGCGTACCAATTCCAGTATTTACATTGTCACCAATAAAGGCACCAAGCTTTCTTCTTCTTGTGTCAATCTTTTGGCCCTTAATTTTCGTAAAATTATTTTTACCATCATGCCTGTAATCTGCAGTTATTGTTCCTGCACCAAAATTAACATTTTCACCAACAATTGAATGTGCACAGTATCCCATATGTTTTGAAGTCGCGCCGTCCATGATTAGAACGTCATAGAGTTCGGTCTTTCCCATACGTACATTGTTTCCAATAATTGTATCCGGACGTATATGTGCCATTGGACCAAATTCGCAATCAACACCAAAGT
>CAZYEG010000134.1:0-3514 GCA_964646365.1 uncultured Methanosarcinales archaeon | reverse complement strand
GATTATTGACCCTTTCCCAATGTGGACTTTCCCTTTGATTGTAACATTTTCTTCAACTGTTCCATGATTTTCTAATTCGCATTTTTTTAACATAAACACGTTTGCTTCTAAAAGATTCCAAGGATAAGATACAGGTATCCAATAGCCAGAAACATCTAAAACATCTATTTTAAGCATGCTAACTGCATCAGTCAATTCTAATTCACCACGTTCTGATTTCTTAATAGTTTCAAGTTTATCAAAAATTTCTGATGAAATAACGTATAATCCAGTATTTACTAACTCTGAAATTGGGTCTTTTTGCTTTTCATGAATCTTAATCAATTTGCCATTTTCAACTTCAAGCACACCGTAGTCTTCTGGGTTTGGAACAACGCATGCAAGCATACAATTCTTGTGTTCAACACATTTTTTAATATCTTCAGCAGAGTAGACATCATCTCCTACCATTACAAGAATTTGCTCTTCTTCTTTTACTGCTTCTTTGCAAATCTGAAGTGCATGACCAGTACCAAGTTGTTCTGTCTGTTCTATATATGAAATTTTTATTCCTGAATATAAGTTGCCAAGCTTGCTTATGATCTGATCTTTTTCAAATCCTACGACGATAATTACTTCATCAACAATCCCTTTTAGCTGGTCCAGATTGTGTTCAATCAAAGTCTTATCAAGTAGCTTTAGAAGTGGTTTTGGTCTTGTTACAGTAAGTGGATATGTCCTTGTTGATTTTCCCGCGGCAAATATTATAGCTTTCATAGTTAGGCACCATATAATTATATACGTTTATCTATACTCACTTCGACGAGCCAATCGCTTTTTCAATGACCTCTTTTACTTGCTCGCCAAATGATTTAATCTGTACTAAATCTTCACCTTCAAGCATTATACGGCAAAGATTCTCTGTTCCTGAATATCTTACAAAAAGACGTCCTTTCTCTTTGAGGGTTGACTCAATCTTTTCTTTAATTTCGTTAAAGCCAACAATCTCACTAAACTCTTTCTTTTTACTCACTTTAACGTTAAGCATTATCTGTGGATATAGTACCAATTCCTTACTTAGCTCAGAAAGTTTTCTCTCTGATTTTTTTAGAATCTTTGTCAAATGAAGAGCAGTAACAATACCATCACCGGTTGTACTATATCTACTAAGTATTACGTGACCTGACTTTTCTCCGCCTACTACGAATTCCCCTCTAAGCATTTCTTCAATTACGTACCTGTCACCATTTTGAACTCTAACTGTTTCTATTCCTGATTCCTTCATTTTTGCATCGAAAGCAAGATTGGAATAATCGGTAACAACTACTGTGTTGTTCTTTAAAACTCCACGCTTCAAGTGGTTTTTAGCAATGAGATAGATTATTGTATCTCCATCAATAACTTCTCCGTTTTCATCACAAACGATTATCCTGTCACCATCACCGTCGAATGCGAGCCCAATATCTGCGCCCTTAGCTTTGACTAATTGGCCCATGCCTTCTGGATAAAGTGCGCCACAATTCTTATTGATGTTCATTCCATCAGGTTCGTTATTGATCACGATAACATCTGCGCCAAGCTCTTTAAACACCTTTGGAGCAATCTTATATGTTGCACCGTTAGCGCAATCCATAACTATCTTCATGCCCGAAAGACTGTAATTTAGAATTGATTGTTTTGTAAATTCGATGTAACGACCAGTTGCATCATCTACCCTATAGGCTTTGCCTATAAGGTTTCCCACGACGCCAGAGGTGGTTAATATATCAGACAGCTTTATGCCTTCGCTTGAGAAAAGTTTGATTCCATTATCTTCAGCGGGATTGTGTGAAGCGGTAAGAACTATACCTGCATCTGCTCCCATGGATTTTGTAAGGTGCGCAATAGCCGGTGTTGGCATTGGACCGACTAAAATGACATCTGCCCCCATAGAACAAAGCCCTGAAGTTAGTGATGTCTCGAGGATATAACCACTAATTCTAGTATCTTTTCCTATCGCCATCGCTAAAGACTCTAGCAATTGCCTTACCTACCTTTACTACAATCTCAGGTATCAGTGGATACACATTTGCCTTTCCCCTGATCCCATCAGTTCCGAATAATTTTCTTTCTTCCATAATTAATCACTTTGATAAGATTTGTTTCGTTTTGTTTTGTTTAAATACTTAATTAAAAAAAAATTTTTAATAATGGAGACAAATAATGCAAAAAAACTTCTAAATCTTCTTAATATTGTTATTTTGGTTTTTTATAGTCTATTATGCTCTATTTTTCTTTTTTTTCTTTTTTAAATGACTATTAATACGTTACTATGCATTAAACAAATGCCTAATATTATGAATTTTTTTATAATAATACAAAATTTTATAAATTAATACAATTTATCATGAACCAATGGAAGAAAAATATTATATCCTAAAAGACGACGGTAAAAAATTAAAGTATAGTCCATGTATGAATCTAAGTAACACAAAAGACATGAAGAACTTAGGGAATGATATCAAGATTAAGATCATTTCTCTCCTCGACAAAAAACCAATGTATCCTTCTGAACTTGCAGTAACCATGAAAACTAACGAGCAGAATTTATACTATCATACTAATCAAATGCTTAAATCAGGTATTCTTGAAATTTCAGAAAGAAAAGAAATACGAGGCACTGTCGCCAAGAAACTCAGACCAAGCAAGATGAATTTTTCGTTCTCGCTCTCAAAGGAATGGAAAGACATCGATACACTATCAAAGACTGGTGCGAATAAAAAACTTGAATCATTCTTATCTAAATACATGACTGACAATCTATTTGATGGAAGTATTGTCGTCGGCAATCCTGACCCTCATGGGCCATTTAAAGCAAGGGCGAGAGATGGGCACTATGCGATAGATCTTGCATTTTTCCTTGGAAACATACTCAAGATACCGGATACATTCACAACAAACCTCGATGTCGACATCAAAATAGAAGAGGCAAAAGAATCAATTATTCTCGTCGGTGGTCCAGTAACCAACATGCACGTATCTGCACTAAACAAACACCTTCCTGTTAAATTCTCCGACGATAAACCATGGGGAATAATCAGCGAAAGGACGAACAAAAGATACAGCGAGGAGACAAACGGTCTTATTACAAAAATTCCAAATCCGTTCAACAATGAGAAAGATATTATAGTCATCGCTGGAGTAAGTGCTGTAGGCACAAAAGCCGCCGTAATAGCATTTACAAGACACTATCACTCACTTTTGCAGAATTTCACGGATCAGAAAGCCTGGGGAGCAGTCATAAACGGGTTTGATCTGGATGGAGATGGCAAAGTAGATAGTATAGAGCTTCTAGAATAGAGCATTATGGCTCATATTCGTTTATTGTGTGATTTTAAGTGATTATACCTCGCAATCTATATTCTGGCTCATTTTGGGCTTGTTTCGCGGTCCAATACTCACTTTTGATACACTGAGTGAAACAATCTACCTTAAACACACAAACACACAAGGCTAATTGCACCTTATTACAGCTCAAACACTCACAATCTGCGCG
>CAZYEG010000133.1:0-4158 GCA_964646365.1 uncultured Methanosarcinales archaeon | reverse complement strand
TGGAAGGATGGAATTGTTTCTGAAGCGTCCCGGTGATTTTGAGTTTGTTTTTTTCTTCTGGATCATGAACAGTGTATCCTCTTCTGCATGGTTGAATGCAGTCTCCTCTGTTTGCGCTTTTGCCGAATTGGAATTGTGAAATAAAGCATCTTCCTGAAACAGATACACACATCGCACCATGGATGAATGTTTCGATCTTGATTTTTAATTTGTCTTTGTTTCGCTTCTTTATTATTGATATTATTTGTTCTAAGGTGAGTTCTCTTGCAAGTACAACGTATTTTGCGCCAAGTTTTGCGTAGTATTTTAGTGATTCATAGTTGCTTATTGATGCTTGAGTAGAGATGTGAAAAGGCATCTTGTGTTTTTTGCATAATTGGATTACTGACATGTCCCAGCAGACAATGGCGTTAATGTTGTTTTGTTTAGCTTTTTTTATGATTGTTTCAACTTTTTTAATTTCTTTATCATAGATGATAGTATTTAATGTTAGATATGATTTTACATTGTTTTTTTTGCATAATTGAGAAATTTTTTTTAAATCTGATGTGGAGAAGTTTTTTGTATTAACTCTCATATTGAGTCCTTTGATTCCAAAGTAAATAGAATTTGCTCCAGAAGCTATTGCTGCTCTAAGACTTATCCAGTCACCTGCAGGAGAGATTAGTTCAGGAACGTATTTTATTTTATTTTCTTTTTTGGGTGTTGTATTATTATTGTTATTCATCTAGTATGTCACCAATATTTACGCATCTGAAATCTTCTTCGATTCTTGGGCAGGCAGTGTTTACCCATGCTTGTATGAATGGGAAGTTTTCAAGGCCTTGGAAGTTGATTTCATCTGCAGTGAATTTGTAGAATTTTTTATCGGGATATTTATTTTCGAGCTTTGTTAATATTGATTCTTTCATGTTTTGTCCAGGTTTTGTTGTGAATAAGATTCCTATTGTATCTGATGAAAGAAATTTTATAAGAGCTCCTTTTTTTCTTTTTTTGTATATTTCAACTTTTTTAGAATCTATTTGTTTTATGTAGCCAGTTTGTGGAGAGTAAGTGAAAACTGGACAGTCGTATGTGAATGCTATTTTTATTGGATGGAACATCCCATCCCCAACGTAAAGGACTGCATTAGGAATATTGTCTTTAATTGTCACATCACAACCTAGTATTTGACCAATGTTTGGTTGTAATGTTTTTGCTATTGTAGCATTTATTTTATGTTGTTTGAGTTGTTGTATTATTTCTTCAAAGAAGTCAATATATTGTACTGTACCTACAAGAAGTAGATTCTTTGGTAGAGATTTTAATTCTTCCTGGTTAATTCTAATATCTCCTTTGTATTTGGTTTCAATGAATATTTTTTTCATAGAAATAGAAATGCCTTGATGATTTAATTACTTTTTCTTTTTTTTCTTTGTTTTTGCTTCAATAGTAAGACTGTTTTCTTTTTCAATAAGATAATATGTTGTTGTGAATACCAGCAGCATAAGTCCAATGAAAACAGTCTTCAATACATTGATTAGACCAATTACCTTAAGGATGTTAAATTGTGATAGAACTGTAAATATTTCTACTAGCAGGAACATAATCATTGCAATTACCATAATTTCCCAAGGACGTCTGTGTTTGCTTGTATGTGTTTTGCTTAAGAAAAATATTGCGTATCCAATTATGAATATCGCTATAAATACATCGGCAACGTTTAAGAGTCCTTCAAAGAACCATCCAGGCTCTGCTATTATGTACATAGGTGATATAATGCCTTATGTCTTTTATATAGTTTTCGTTAATAATTTTACTACACAGTAGTACGAAATAGCTTTTTTATATTACATATTGCAATTTTATTATTTATGAGTGAACTTAAGAGAGTCTTATCATATAGAGTAATTTTAATTATCATAATTAATTCAGTTTTGGGTACAGGAATATTTTTCTCTCCTGCAATAGGTGCAAAAATAGCAGGTCCCGCATCAATTTTGTCATGGTTGGTTATGTCTTTTATTGCTGTATATATCTCGATGTGTTTTGCGGAATTAGCTTCTATGTTTCCATCATCTGGTGGAGTTTATGATTATACTAAGCATGCTTATGGTAGACTTTTTTCATTTTTGGTAGGTTGGCTTACTTTTATAATTGCAAATCTTACAATTGCGATGCTGATTGTTGGAGCAATACAATACTTGCTTGCTGCTCAGGTAAAATGGCTGATAATTATGGTCTCAATTATTTTTATAGTGCTTTTTAATTTTGTTGCATATAAAGGAATGAAGATTAGTGCAACACTTTTGGTGACATTTGCGTATATTACCGCTATTACTCTTTTTCTTTTAATAATTCCTGGACTTTTTAGGATTGAATTTTCAAATTTAACACCATTTTTTGTTTTTCCAAAGTCCTCAATATTTCTGGCAATTTTTTTTATTGCTGAAACATTTTTTGGTTGGGAGTCTGCTGCCTTTCTTGCGGGGGAAGTTAAAAATGGTCATAAAGTTGTTCCAAAAGCTTTGGTTGTTGCAACTGTAATTATTTGTATAGTTTCACTTTTATTTGTTTTTACTACATTTGGCACATTTGATTGGCAAGCGTTTTCAATATCATCTGCACCATTAAATGATCTTGGAGTTAGACATTATGGTAGTTTTGGTGCTAGTATATTTACTATGCTTGTTTATCTTGCGATAATTGGCTCTGTTGCAGATTGGGTAGTTTCTTCGCCAAGACTCCTTCTTGCTCTTGCTAAAGATAAACTTTTCTTGAATCAATTTTCAGAAATTCATCCAAAATACAATACTCCTCATAAAGCAATTATTTTCCAAACAATTGTTTCTATTATTTTCATTATGATTGGAGCTGGATCTTATAACACACTTCTTGTATTATTGGTTCCGTTGGTACTTATTCTTTATTCCATTGTTATGATTACTGTGGTGAGATTACGTATAAAAAAGCCAAAAATAAAAAGATATTTTCGTGCTCCTGCAGGGAAAGTTGGTCCAATCTTAATTGTTGTGTTTTTTGTTGTAATTTTTTATTTCTGGACGCATCATGTAAGTAATGCCTGGGATATATTTAGGTTGGGAATCTCACTTGTTGCTTTTGGAATTCCAATTTATTTCCTTATAGAGATGTATTATGATCCAAAAATGATTGTTGGAGTGAATGATTTTTTTGCTTATCTTACATTGATTACAGAGAAAATATCATTGCCTGTTAAAGTTCGTAGAGAAATCCTGACACTGCTTGGCAACTTAAAAGGTAAACATGTTTTAGAATTTGGATGTTCTGTTGGAAGTTTAACATTGCACTTAGCTGATGAGGTAGGAGATAAGGGTAAAGTCTTTGCAACGGATCTTTCTGCAAGAGAGCTTGTTATTGTTCGTAGGAGAGTTGCTCGTAAGGGCCATAAGCATATTGAAGTTTTACATGATCCTTTTTTACATTCAAGGGTTCATCATCATTTACCACATGTGGACTGTGTTGTTTCTGTTGGTATGATAGGATATATACAGAAAGTTGAACATGTACTTAAAGGCCTTAATGAGAGATTGAAAATTGGAGACAGAATAGTTGTCTTAGATTATGATAAGTTTTTTCATATAATACCAAATATTCCATGGCTTGCTAGTGATAGAAAGATCAAGTCTGTTTTTAATCATTGTGGATTTAATGTTGGTATAATAAGAAAAACTGGTATTGCATGGCAATATATATATATCTATGGTGTTAAAGATAGGAATGTGAGTTAAAATGGACGGAATGGTTGTCATTGCATTAAGCCTTGTGTTGGCGTTTATTTTTTCAGAAGTTGCGTATAGGTTGAAATATCCAAGAATTGTAGGTCATCTTTTTGTAGGTATTTTGATGAGTTTTCCGATAATTAAATCAAAGTTATTTAATAATACTGTTCCTCCTGAAATAGAGATTTTATCTGAACTTGGGATTGTCTTCTTGCTTATGCTTGTTGGTTTTGAGATAAATCTAAAGCAGCTAAAGAAAACTGCAGATGATTCGTTGAATATTGCCTTGTTGACAATTGTGATTTCATTTTCAGTAGGTTTTATTTTTGTTAGTCTTCTTGGATATCATTATATCGTTGCAATGATTGTTGGTGTTTGCTTTGCATTATCTGCTGAAGCTACAACTATAGATGTATTA
>CAZYEG010000132.1:0-4164 GCA_964646365.1 uncultured Methanosarcinales archaeon | reverse complement strand
GGCATGGATGTTACGAACACAAAGAGACCAACAATTATCACATTTTTCATACTATTTCCTTTCTATATTTTTCCTACAAACAACTTCTCTCTCGACATCAAACATAAGCTTAATAGCAAGAGAGAAGCCCTTGAATACGAATATTCAAGGACTCTCTTCTCATCGCTACCGCTTGACGCGAGCGTTGCCTTCCCAGATCGACCAGATCTGATCTTCATCCGCCGGATTGCTGTAGTCCGTCAGGAGCGAAGTGACGAGTGCGCCATTCGCCCATCCGAACTGGACCCACTCCCCGGGTTTCATTTTGCGAAGGATCGCGTAGAGCATTCCGCCCACGAATCCATCTCCGCCGCCGATGCGATCGAGCACGCCAATCGGACGCGGTTCAACCACATGCCACTTCCTCCCTACGGACATAATCGCGCCCCAGAGATGCAGATTGGCATTGACCACTTCTCGAAGCGTAGTCGCGTAAACCGAAGCATTCGGAAACGCTTCTTTCACACGACCAATCATCCCTTTAATTTTGTATTCCACTTACTAAGATTCTCGCCGACTTCTGGTTCTGTCTCCTTTCCTTGTTGTTGTTCAAGCCAAAGTTGAGTTGCAAGGACGTTATTCCTCACATACTCAGACAATTCATCTTGAGTCATGAACGGTTTCTTCCATTTAGAATGGTACACCCTAAGAAATTCACCGATCTCTTTCTTTTCAACGAGTTCAACAGGAAGATCACACTTGTATCCGCCATATTGAACCCAGCCATCTTCATGAAACTGGATCAGTTGGTTAACTTCATGATCACCAAACGTTTGACTATGCAAAGAAAGAATCATTCTCTCTTTGAGGCCGTTAGGATGAACCCTGTCAAGACGTTTCCATTCTCCCGGATAAATGAGCATCTTCGAAGCGACCATCGTATCCGGATTCACCCTCATCATTTCAATGCAATCCGATGGATCGAATTTTTTCGAAATATGACGATAGATGATACCAGTCGGAACCGCAATAATTACGAGCCCCACAAAAAGTATCCACAACCACTTCTTCGCCATGTTACTTCTCCTCTTTACTGAGTTCTTCTTTTATGTCCATGATGGCTTCGCAAAGCATTCTTGCCGCCTTCTTTAGACTCTCCAAGTCTTTCTTCTCTTCTTTAGTCAAGTCGTTATACTTCTCAACTGACGAAAGATAAGACCGAATGTCAGAAGCGAGCTTATAGCTCCTCTCCAACAACTCAATCTCAACTTCTTTCGTTGCATTCGTGTTCTGGTCATAATCCATACTAAGTATGGCAGAGTCACGAACAATCTTATCGATTGGACGTGGTTCCTGTGCAATTGTCACTTGCGCAAAAGCCACCAACACTACCATCAGAAATACTTTCTTCACGTTTCCCCCCTTCTACATGGTCTCTCTTTCTTCATCAACAACGTCTGCTGTCTCGCGCGCGATTCCTACCCTCCTTAATGATTCTTTGGCAAGGCTTGCCACTGCTTCTCGCAGACAAACAACATCATACTCCTTGAGAACAATACTGCCTTCCTTGAGAATAAACGGCTCGTCTTCAAAAACATCCCCATGTGTGCCGCCGAAGAATATCTGCCACTTCCCATTGGGGTGGGTGATCTTTGCAACCCCCTTGGGATGCCGAATCAGATACTCGACACCATGGACCGAATTTGATACCTGAAGGTTGTAGTTAGGTATGTTCACCTCAATCACACACTTCAGAGCATCTATATAGAACAAACGCTCAAAAACATACAACCCCCGAACAATCTCCTCCAGGTTGCGACAAGTCTCAACATTCTCCCTCCACCAATCGGCAATGAACGACTGCTCGCAAAACACACTACTAAGAATGTCTTTTGCTTCCTCAGGGGTCAACTCTTCTCCCTCCCAGTTGGAAACCGACCAGTGTGCAGTGTTTTCGTGGAAGTTGTAGAGGATCTCCCCGGAGTCAAGGACAACCTTCGCACGAAGAGATGAAAAGTCAATTGAGTCAACCTGATACCCGCTATGGATATAGGGACCTCCCTGCACTAGGAACAATCCCATCTTGTCACGGATCTCAGGAAGCTCGTACTGCGCAAGACGCTCACTCCGAATTGGGATTGTGTGCTTCTCGATCTCCGTTGTCCGCTGCCACTCTTTCAGATTCCCTACAACAAGAAGATAAATGAGAATTACCAGAGTAATCCCCATTACCACCAACGCCGCTTTTGCTATTCTGCTCATATCTGTCCTCCTCTATTGCACAACCAACACTCAGCGAAACAGGAAAAGTGGATGACCTAAGACACGATGTTCAGCAATCGCCTTCGCCAAAGGATAGGCCTCATTTGCAAGACCTGAGTCCTCCAACAGCTCACGTTGCACCGTCTCCAAGTCATCGATCTCTTCCTGCTCTCTTCTTGATTCTCTTGTCACCATCCCCTACTCCACAAAAAAAGCAACACGCACAAAGACAACAAACATGACAACCGTCGCAATAAGTGCAACAGCCAACAGGCACTTCCACCAATGATACTTTGGCTTAGGCTTGAACACGTTCATTCCCCACCTTTCCATCTTGAAGGATTCTCCACACGTCAAGAAGCACACCCGCCATCACACGCCGGTTAAGAGTCTGATTCCAACGATTACAGATTCCATCCGCAAGCTCCATCAGTTCCTGTGCCTTCTCAATAGTCATACCGCAAGAAGCATCCTGCCAGACATCATTAAAAGGCTGCACATCCTCTCGCGTCGAACCATTCCCATTAACGATCAGAGAAAATTTCGACATATCATCGAGGAATTGATCCTTCGCGTACTGGATGGAATGCATCTTGCCGCCACTACACAGAGCACTGAATTGCTCGAACTCGGCATCTATGCACTTGACGATATTACTACGCACAAGATTGCTACCACCAGGAAGGTCTTCCAACATGTGGATGGTTGCCACCAAAAGCGCCATATCGTAAAGAGATGCTGTCCCATTATCAATGCACTTGAGCGCATCTTGGAACATCTCCCAGTAGATCGTACCGCCTGCAGACGCCTTAGCACGTAAAGCATACTTACGAATCCCTAGTCTAAGCAGCCGAATGTGGTGGTTCACGCGTACTACATAAACACCGATTACGACAGCACAGATAAACAGTACCACGAAAAGGATCACCACCACCACCGTCAAAGTTGTTATCATCTGAGAAGTCATTCTTCCCCCTTTCTACCTTTTTTCAGATCAAGATATCTTTTCGGCCGTTCCGTGCCGATCGTAAACATATCCAACACATGGGTTTGCAGAAGCTGTGAGTAGTCATAGACCTTATCACTCATCTCCCTGTTTTGCCGCTTAACTGATTCTGCAACACGAACAGCATCTGCCGTGAAAAGCATCAGTTTTCTCTCATCCATAAAAGTGTCTTCCTTGAAATCATCCCACTCTAGTTGGATACGGGTAAATACCCATGCCATCTCTTTCGGCAAAGAGTTTTTACAAGGAGCAACCAAACGGACGAGCTCATCCATATACTCTTTGACCCGGTCCGCTCTCTCGATGTAGGCGTTATACACCCTTCTTAAATCTGACTTGACAGCAAGTCGAAGACTTCCGAGAGCAACTACGACAAACATCAGAACAATTGGAACCATAATCCACAGAATTCCCATCACTTACCTCCCCTGCATTGCATACGGCGTCCCTTGCATGCGTCGAAGTTTCGAAAGTGGATCGCTTCCCTGATCTTTGCTGCCTGCCCTAGTAGCAACGAGCACAAGAAAAGCAAGTACCACTACTGCAAGTATCCATCTCTTCATTTCGTAGTCCTCCTCACATTATAGTTAACATCGACAATTGAGCAAGAGATCTCTCATTGTAACCTCGAAAGAACTCCACCCCTTCCTCAGCTTTCTCTACAAAAAGAATAAGCTCCTTGTACTCTTCTGGCTTTAAGAAAGAATTAGCTTTAAGACCCTCGATAAGGTTCATAAGATGCTCAAGAAGATTATCCAGTGCCCCCCTACTCAGTTCCACCATTTCATGCATCTCTTTGAGCAATTTTTCGAACTCCTCAAAATCCCTCCAAACATCAGAGTCCGTACTCCGCATCTTACTTTCCCATATAGACATAAACTTATTAGAAAAAGCATCGAACGGAACAAGCGTCTCCT
>CAZYEG010000131.1:0-4187 GCA_964646365.1 uncultured Methanosarcinales archaeon | reverse complement strand
AATCAAAAGACCGCCACTCACCATTAGATGCTGCTATAATAACTCTTCTTGTAATTGGATCAATCCAAACTTTCGGATTACTGTCCCATCCACCAACAGCTATCTGATTTTGTGGTCCCCTTCTGAAAAGAACTTTTTCCGCAGTTACATTAGAGACATTTTAGAATATACTTATGTAAGTACCAACCGAATTCCAATCACTTGCAGTAACAGTGTGACCAACAACATAACCAATATCATTCCATAAATCAATTGCCATATCTGGTGAATCATATGCTCCTGCAAAAGTAGCAACCGTAGACCCCCTATTTATCCACCCTCCCCCAATTTTACTTGCAAAACAAAATGTATTTGCTGCACACTGAGTTGCAATATGCGGTTGTCCTAAGGCATCTATAGCAACATCTGGCTTCCCACCACCTATCAATGCACTTTCTACTGGTCCAACACTATACCTTATGATGCTATCTACCGGTCCAGTCGTATACATGTAGGGAGTCGTCTGAGGACAAAAGTTTGTTACATTATTATCTTCTGTTGTCTCATTCCCATCAAGATCAAAATCATTATCAAATAAATCACAACCTACAAAGAAAAGTAAAAATACAAATAAGAATAATATTCCATATTTTTTATCCATAATGCAATTATAAAAATAATATTATATAAACTTTATCTTGAATTCTTAACATTAACTCTATTACAATATTTTCCAATAGGGCACTTACTGCACCACGGGTTTAGTGGACGACATAAATGCTGACCAAAAGCCACAAAAATGGAATTAAATGTTATCCAATATTTCTCTGGGAGTTTTTTTCTCAAAGCAAACTCAGTTTCTTGTGGATTCTTTGTCTTAACATAACCAATCCTGTTCATTATCTTATGAACATGCGTGTCAACACACACAGCTGGCTTTTCAAAAGCAATCGCAACAACCAAATTAGCTGTTTTTCTTCCAACACCCGGAAGCTTAACTAATTCATCAATTGTCTGGGGGATTACACCCCCTATAATCGCATCTGGCAATGCCTTTAGAAATCTTGCTTTATTTTTGTAAAACCCAACTGGGAAAATCAATTTCTCTATTTCTTCTTCTGTCAATTTACCAAGATCATCTATTTTTTTGACAACCTTGTACAATCGCTTTGAAGCTTCAACTGTTGTCTGATCCTGTGTTCTTGCAGAAAGAATGGTAGTCACCAACACCTTAAATGGATCATTAGTTTGAAGCTTTATCAAATCTACAACGGGTACTTTATAATTTTGAACCTCTTTTTTAAGTATTCGATAGATACTATCTATATCAACTTGCATAACATTAAAGAAAGTTATTAATATTAATAAATCTTTCATTAGTATATGATACTAATATATATCACTCATGAAAATCAAGAAGAGGCAGAAAAAGTTTGTGATAAATTATTGAAAGAGAAACTCATTAAGTGCGTCAACTATATTCCTATAAAATCTGCTTATTGGTGGAAAGAAAAAATCGAAAACTCTAATGAAATTGTCTCAATTCTAAAAACAAAAGAAAACAACTGGGAAAAAATAAAATCAAGAGTAAAAGAACTACACCCTTATGAAGTCCCATGTATAATAAAAATCAACATAGAAGCAAATAAAGAATATGATGAATGGATCAGTCAATAACAAAAATTCACTACAATGAATTTTTGGAATTAAAAATCTTGATTTTTAATAATCATCATCATCTAAATATGCATCCAACTCCCAAGTCTCATCAAAATATAAATCCCCATGAAGCTTTCTATTAAAATTATGTTCATTATACTCCATTTTTTCACCCCTCTTATATATTGAACCATTCATCATCGTGCACATGAATCCCCCTGTCTTCAATTTCCCAAGGTGACAAGTCGTCCACTTCGTTCGGCATTAAAATTTGTCCTTTTCTATCCTGAAATAACATATAATCACCCCAACATTAATTGGTAGAAAAAAATATTTAAGGATTAAGTATATACTATATATATCGCTAATAGCAATACTCGCCTTCTTGGAAACCAAATTCATTATCTTCAGTACATACCTTCTTTTCAGACTTCTTTGCTTCGTTCATGTTATCACCTCTATTATACCAATAGAGATAATATAAAAACATAATTAGAATCAATTATAAGTGAATAAGCATCAGAAACTATGAAAAATAAGGCAGAAAGTTTATATATGAATCTCCATTTATAACACACATGCCTAAATATTGTTGTTGGTAATTAATTCTTCATTGTTCTAATTAAAAATCTTTCAAAAGGTGATAAAATGTTTGAAGACATAAAAACAATCTACAAAAACGATCCCGCAGCAAGGGGAATTGAAGCAATTCTCTATCCTGGGCTGCATTCAATAGTCATACACAGATACATCTCTCACCCACTTTATTGCATCAAATTAAAGTTCATAGCAAGAATTGTGAGTCAGTTCATGCGATTTTTAACTGGGATTGAAATTCACCCTGGTGCAAAAATTGGAAGGAGTTTATTTATTGATCATGGCATAGGAATTGTGATCGGAGAAACCGCAAAAATCGGGAAGAACTGTGTTATGTATCATGGAGTGTCATTAGGCGGAACCGGAAAACATAAAGGGAAAAGACACCCAACCATAGGAGACAATGCATTCATAGGAACTCAAGCAACACTTCTTGGCCCTATCAATATTGGAAACAATGTCAAGATTGGAGCAGAGACTGTAATAATCAATCACGATGTGCCAGATAATGTCACTGTTGTCGGCGCACCCGGACACATTGTCAAGAAAGATGGAAAGAAAGTTAGTATACCACTTGAGAAAGCACATTATGCAAAAGAGTAAAATCTTTTGCAACTTAGTATATGCTTTTCATCTACTAAATATGCAAAAAATACTTAAAAAGAATATATTTCAGAATAAGAATGGAAGACATTAGAACCAGAATAGAGCTGGTAAAAGGATTAAAAGAAGACATATTCAAACTTCTTGCAAAAAGAGATGACGGTATCGATGTCTCAACAAAATCAAGCTTCAATGACCTTGTAACCAATCTCGACAAAGAAATTGAAGAGTTTATAAAAAACAAAATACTAGAAAAATTTCCTGATGACTCAGTAATCGGTGAAGAGTTTGGAGAAAGCGATGGAAGCAGCAAGTACAAATGGTTCATTGACCCCATCGACGGCACTGTCAACTTCGTAAACGGCATTCCACTTTACAGTTCATCAATAGGTCTTGTAGAAAATGACGAAATTGTTGGAGGAGTTATATTCTTCAATTTAGACAAAAAAATGTACTGGGCAATCAAAGGTGAAGGCGCATACCGTGATGAAGAAAAAATCATCACAAAAGGCAAAGACAATCTAAAAGATTGCATGGTCATTATTGGCATCTCATCTAAAAAAAGTATACTAGAAGAAACTCTTAATACTATTCGTAAAACGTATGACAAAGTTAGAGGTTTTAGAAATTTTGGAGCATGCACTGCGTCACTTCTATTTGTAGCAACAGGAATAATGGACGGCTATTGGTATCCTGGCAATTACGTACACGACTTTTGTGCTGGAGCAATCATTGCAAAAGAAGCTGGAGCGACAATCACAAACGAAACAGGAGAAGGTTTTGTAAAGCCATTCAAAAACAGTGTTTTTGCGACCAACGGCAGCGTACACAAAGATTTTGTAAATATGATTAATGAGGCAATAAAATGAAACTATACAACACACTATCAAATAAAATTGAAGAATTCAAAAGTATCGCAGACGTAGTAACACTTTATACATGTGGACCAACAGTATACAACTATGTTCATATAGGCAATCTTCGAGCTATGATCAGTTATGACATCCTTAAAAAATATATGAAATACAAAGGATTCAAAGTCAAACACGTAATGAACATTACAGACGTAGATGACAAAACAATCAGAGGAAGTAAAGAAGAAGAAAAATCGCTAAAAGAATTCACAGAATTCTATACAGAAAAATTCCTTGATGATATCAAAAAAATCGGAATAGAACTTCCAGATGTTGTACCAAAAGCCACCGAAGAAATTGATGGCATGGTTAAATTAATCAAAACACTTATGGATAAAGGTTATGCTTACAAGACAGAAAAAGGAGATATCTATTTCAAAATATCAAAATTAGAATAATTATTAGTATCACAATAAATATTATTATATTAGACAT
>CAZYEG010000130.1:0-4211 GCA_964646365.1 uncultured Methanosarcinales archaeon | reverse complement strand
CAGAAGTTGCCTGAAGTGAATTTAACACTCCTACACCAACAACACGATAACTATTCCTTTTAACCTCGATCCTTGAAGGATAAATTGCAATTTGTTTTCCTCCAGAAAGAATTGATTTTAATTCTGATTCAGATTGCTTATCAAGACGAAATTTTATGTCTTCCGCCTTAGTAAAAAGTTTAGTAATAAACACAAGACCAAGAGAAAATACTGCAAGTGCCAACACAAGCATGATTACAAAATTAATTGACAACTCTAGACCTCTTTTGTTCATTCTACGCATAATAAGAATTACTGCATCTTTTCATTTAAAAAAGTTTTCATTTGTTTGAATTCTTTATGAAAACCAGGTGTAAATAAGTCTGGTTTTTCCACTTCATCTCTAAAAAGATCCTCTTTACTCCAGAATTCAACAGACTCAAGTTCATGCTTGCAAAAATCAAAAGGACCATCATGTACACAGTAATAGCTTTGAAAGTGTTCAATATCTGGTTTACCTGGCCCATTATCTCCAATTGGAAATTCTAATGTCCCTTTATGTATAAATTTAATATCCACATCTATGCCAAGCTCCTCTTTAAGCTCACGCCTTGCTGCATCATCATAAGATTCTCCAGAATTCACATGACCACATGCAGAAATAGTTAACTTCCCAGGACGCGTTACGTTTTTTGACCTCTTCTGCAGTAAGAGTCCCCCTTTTGAATTATACACCCAAACCGATGTTGACCTGTGCGTTAGCCCATTCTCATGACACTCTTCTCTAGATGCCTGTCCAATAACATTATCATCTTCATCAACTACATCAAACATTTCCATAATAAAACAAACATAAAGAATCCTATAAATAATTATCCATACATGACTTCAAGGTTTTCCAAAACTCTATCATAAAACCCATCAGGAATTGTTATCCCATCCTTTGGCGGACAATGGCAGTTAAACTTCCCTGCACAACTCACACGATCCAAACTCTTTTCCCAAATTTCAGAGATTGATTCTTCCCTAACATTACCAATAACATTAGAATAACCAGGACATGCTACAACATTACCGTTTGCAGTCAGATACAGACCTGCTCTTAACTGATTGCATGGATGCGCTCCTGCAAGACAGGAAATCTCCTCATCACGAATTTCATCAAGAGACTGCACTCCGTTCTCAATATTCCAGGAATAAATTTGCGTCCATAAATCTATCTTCTGCTTATCTGTAATATCTATTTTTGATAAGAAATTATCATCAATCTGATTACCACACGTCATTAAAACATTGCTTATTGGATAAATATTTCTTTCACGTGCAAATGCATAAAGGTCCAACTGCCCCTCATAATTCACCTTAGTAATTGGTCCAGTAATAATACCAAGTCTTGTAGGAGGTGTTTTATTAAATCCCGCATTAACTAAATTTACTAACGCCTGATCCCTCACGGTTGAATGACCTTGCTTCCCAACCATTCTATCTTGTACTGATGCATCAAAAGACTGATACTTAAGTACAAAACTTACATCAAAATTAGACAACATATCACATAATTCTCTTGCACTAGAAATACCATAACCGGAATTAACTTCTTTTGCCAACGAGTCAGAACCAAGCACCTGACCTGCAGTAAATGAACACAGTCCAACAAACCTTCGAGTTAAATCATATGCCAATTTTACAAATCTTGGATCCTCAGTTGGTTCACCAGCACCACAAATCTTGACTGACCTTAGACCAAGAGGAATCGCATCATCAATGACACCCATTAATTCATCATAAGACAAATCATCCTCTGAATAATCATCTACATCATTATCTCTCCTATAACAGCTCGGACAACGAAGAGAACATAATCTTCCAAAATCTATATCAAGCATCCTTAACATCTCTGGTTCATCATTAAGTTCTTCTTCTGAAAAAAAACCCCAATTCCAAAGTGTATTTTCCGAATCATTGATTTCTTTCTTTGGTATGTCTTGCACTGTCACCATGAAGAAAGAAGAACCAAACACATATTATAAAACTTTATTTCTGTTTTTTTACTATTTTACCATAATATTTATAAATTAGCAAACAAATGTAAAATTATGCTTGATAAAAAAGACAAAGAAATACTCTATCAGCTTGATCTAAACAGCAGGCAGAGCTTTAACCAAATAGCAAAAAAAGTAAAACTTTCAAGAGAAGTTGTGCAATACAGAGTAAAACAATTAGAAAAAAAAGGAATAATCAAAGGATACCAGACATTAATAGACGTAAGTAAACTTGGATATCTTAATTGCAGATTTTTTCTTAAATTTCAACGTGACACACTGGAAGACGAAACAAAAATAATTGATTACTTCAAAAACCATCCTCAGTTCTGGTGGGTTGATAGTCCAGATTCATATAGAGACCTAGGAATAGCATGTTGTGTAAAAGACATGTATGAACTCCACGATATAAAAGAAGATATTGTAAAAAAATTCGGGAGATACATACATAAACTAGACATTGCGGTTTATCACAAATTCTATATCTACAAAAGAAAATATCTTTCAAATAGAAAAGAGGAAATTCCAGTCAAAATAATGTTTGGCCCAGATACCGCGCAACACGACGACAAAGATATCCATATTCTCAAATTTTTAACAAAGAATGCAAGAATAACCAGTGTCGATTTATCTAAAAGAACTGGCATCAGCATAACAAACATCAACTACCGGATTAAAAAAATGATCTCCAATGGAATCATCAAAGACTTCCGAGTAATTCTTGATCTACAAAAAATTGGTTATTACTGGTACAAGATTGAAATGCAACTTGAAGATCTAAGCATAAAAAAAGGTATGCTTGAATTTTTCCGCACACATCCAAATATTGTATATGCATATGAGACCGTAAGCGACAATGATATTGAAGTCGAAATGGAAGTTAAAAGTTATGAAGACTTCAGGAAAGTATTAAACGAAATTCGTGCACAATTTGGAAAGAAAATAAAAAAATATCAACATATGCTTTGGCACAAAGAACACAAATTCCTATTTGAACTGGAATTCTACAGCAAGCTTCCCCTGCTGCCAGTCCTTTAGAATTCTCCTAGACATTGTCTGGACATCAGGAATTCCGCCTTTCATTAATTTCTTTTTAGCAATTGTGATTTTTTCAAGTGAATCCTCTGCATCAGTACCAATTTCTGCACCATAATATTCCTCCAGTTTCCCTGGATACTTCTCAATCAAAATAAGCACTGCAAGTTCAGGGTCTGGGAGTTTATCAAAATTAACAGTTCCTGTAAGCGTCTGTTTTTCCTTATTATCTTCCTTAAAGGGAATTACACCCGGGGTGTCAAGAAGCATCACCTTTTGGCTTATACGCACCTTTTGTACACCTTTCGTAAAGCCACTAATAGAAGATACAGGAGCGCTACCTTTTCCTCTAAGCATATTAATTACTGAACTTTTACCAACATTAGGATATCCAAGAACTCCAACAACCCCCATCTCACCTCTAAGAAGCTGCATAATCTTCTCACGAAGAATAGTGCTTCCATAATGTTTAACCGAAGATACAAATACACTCGGCTTATACTGCCGCCTATACCTCTCAATAACACTCTTCTCAAGGAGATCACATTTATTGATGACATAAATCATCTTTTTCTCTTTAAATTGAATTTTTTTCTCAATCTCAATATTTCTTGTCTCATCAGGCATTCTTGCATCTAAAACTAACAAAATCACGTCAGACTCTTCAATTACATTGTTGACTATTTTCCAAAAATTTGCCATAACAGCAAAAAGCGGATATGGCTATATAAATGTTATTATACAAGCAAATTTTATATATACCCCCTCCTCAACCAGATATTATGGAGTATTATTCAACTAACAACAAAAATGAATTTGTAAATTTCGAAACTGCACTCCTAGCAGGGCAACCTAAAGACTACGGACTGTTTATGATACCAAGAGAGAACATACCAAAACTCTCAGATGAAACAATCAAATCAATGAAAAACATGTCTTATGCAGAAATTGCATACGAAGTACTAAAATTATTCTTAAAAGACGAAATACCAAGTGAAAAATTAAAACTCTTGCTAGAAGATGCATATAGTAACGATAAAATCCCTACAAAAGTTGAGCATGTTACAAAAAACACACATATAATGTGGTTGACACAAGGACCTACTTACTCATTCAAAGATTATGCTGCAAGATTTTTTGGAAGAACTCTAAACT
>CAZYEG010000129.1:0-4236 GCA_964646365.1 uncultured Methanosarcinales archaeon | reverse complement strand
GACTTACAATACAAAGGTCGAAATTGACTGGGATGCAGTTAGACAGAGTTAGTGCTTCAATTGCTTCATTTGATAGTTTATATCTAAAGGAATTACGTAACAGGGGGATTGTTGCTCCAAATGTTGCGGGAGACGAATATGGTGAACGTATAAAGGGTGGGTATGTTCGTGAATCAACTCCTGGAATTTATGATAATATATTAGTCTTTGATTTTAAGAGTCTATATCCAAGTGTGATAAGGACGTTTAATATTGATCCTGTTAGTTATGTGCCGTTAAAAGATATTGGAAATGGTGAGGGGTTGATTGAAGCTCCTAATGGTGCGCATTTCAAAAATACTGATGGTATACTGCCACTACTTATTGAAAGACTTTGGAAGGAAAGGGATCAAGCGAAGAAGAAAAAAGATATGATATCATCAAATGCTATTAAGATTACGATGAACAGTATGTTTGGTGTTCTTGCTAATCCAAATTGCAGATTTTATAATAGAGATGTTGCAAATGCAATAACTCATTTTGGACAGTTCTTGATTAAACTCTGTGGAGAAAAGATTGAAGAGCTTGGTCACGAGATTATATATGGAGACACGGACAGTTTATTTATTAAAATTAATGGAATTGAATACAATGATTGCTCGTCTAAGGGAAAAGAGATTGAGAAGTATATCAATGAATTCTATAAGGCTTACATTAAGAAAAATTATGATAGAGAGAGTGCACTTGAATTGGAATTTGAGAAAGTGTATAAGAAATTCTTCATGCCAACTGTTAGAGGTAGTTCTGCTGGTGCTAAAAAAAGATATGCTGGAATTATTGAAAAAGATGGTAAAGATGAGATAAAATTTGTTGGACTTGAGGTTGTTCGTTCAGACTGGACAGATCTTGCAAAGAAATTTCAGTATGAATTGATTGAACATGTGTTTTATGGAAGGCCTGTAGAGAAATATATTAAAGATTTTGTTGAGAAATTGAAGAGTGGCGACATGGATGATTTGCTTGTCTATAGAAAGTCTATAAGGAAGGAGGTTTCTGAATATACAAAGACAACCCCGCCACATATTAAGGCTGCTCGAAAACTTGGTCGAGAGAGTGTTGGAAAGATTTCTTATGTTATGACTACTGATGGACCTGAACCAATTGAAAAAATTGAATCTAAATTTGACTATGATCATTATATTGAAAAACAAGTAAAACCTATAGCTGATTCTGTGCTTGTTTTTTTGAAGAAAAAATTTGAAGATGTCCTCGAAGGAAAGCAAAAAAATCTTTTTGATTTTTAGTAAGTTTTATATATAAAGGATTCTGGAATAGTACTTGTAATTAGGTTGGTAGGAAAAATAGGTGTGGATAGAGGTATTTTAGTAGTTTCTTTGATAGTTTTACTTGGGTTAGTTGGCTTTGGGATACTTGATGGCGGAATTACTGGATACGCAATTAATAATCCAGATATTACTGTTTATGATGCGCTTTCTAACAATAATGATTTTACACTTATTGTTCCTGATGATATTACTAATGATGAGATTAAAGAGCTTGGAAAACTTGCTAGTGGACTTGAAGTTGTTGATGTCTCTACAACAGACAATGGTGGAGACACTATTAAGTATGTTAGAGGGAATGATAATACTGTTTCTGCGACAGAGGATAGTGGTGGTGTTGAAGTTGTGGTTTCTGTTGATAGTGGAAGTTTTAATAGAGCTGGTGAGAGGGTTAGTAATTATGAAGAAAATAGTGCTGAGCTTTCTTCTGCAACTGTTGAGTTTAATCCGGTTACAATTAATGAGGAAGAAATTATATGCCCAAATGGATGGACCGGGAAGGGTATAAGCACAGACCCTTGTGTTATTAATAGCTGTAGTGATGTTGATGTTTCTGGACGCTATAAGCTTGGAGTCGATCTTTACGAATGTAGTATGAGGTTTGATGCGAATAATATTGTACTTGATGGGGATGGTAAGAAATTATCTTGTGATGCTTCAGGTTATAACGATTTAATTTTCAATAGTAGTGATGAGGCAACTGCTACAGTGTCAATATATGATTTGAATATTTCTACAGAGTTGTATAGAATATATGCTGAGAATATGAGCAGTTTCAATATGAAAAATGTGTATATGAAGGGTTTTGGTTACATGCTAAATCTGTACAATATTACAAATGTTGATTTTGAAAATGTTGTAATAAAAGGACGAGGAAGAACACAAAGCAGAACAGAGAGGGTTAATATTCGTGAAGGAGAAGTGCTTCAGATTAGGAATAGTACTATATGGATCTGGTCAGACACATACTCTAGATATTCTGGATGGCGCAGATATCAAGGACTTGATGTAGATGATTACGATTTAATTCAGTTAGAAAACAGTGCAGTGTATGAGAATTCTTATAATAATATTAAAGACATTAATTTTACCGTTGTTGATGATGGTAGCTGGATATATTATAACGCGACACAAGGATATGGCATCGGTCAGGCAAGACTTGGTCAAGAAGTAACGTTTACTGATGATGGACTTCTTCTCAATAGAGGATCTTTTGGTAGTCACTTCCAAAGTAAGAATAAAAGCATCAAGATGCGGTCTGCTTTAGAGGGAGAAGATAAAGTATATTTGAATGGTCATGATTGTGAGTTTTGCACAGAAGTTGACAATTCGGAACCCGGATGGGTAGAATTTACCCTGGGAGATTTTAGTGGATATACTTATCAAACACTTAATTTTTCAACAAGACAAGGACATAGTTTTGATATAACTTATTGCCAGGATCTTACTTATTCTGGAACCTACAAGATATATGAAAATATTTCCAACTTGTATGGTGCTTGTTTTGGAGTAAAAACAGATAATATAGTGATTGATTGTCAAGGACACACATTAACACAAACAGCATCTAGTAAGTCAATAATCAATTTTGATGGATATGATGGAGTTACGATCAAAAACTGTAATTTCTATCAAGAAAAAACTGGTGGTTACAGTATAAATATTCGTAATTCTGACCACACAAAAATAATAAACAATACATTTAATGCTACAAATGGCTATTATGCAAGACCGCTGATATATAATGGTGGAGTTAATATTCTTATAACAGAAAATAAGTTTTTTCAAGATAGAAACAAGTATAATTATGATGTACATGGTACCAATCTTAACAACTCAGAGATAAGTTATAATGTGTTCTTTGGAGACTATAGTGTTTATCTTTCTAAAGCAAATTATACATATGTAAGCGATAATAACTTTACACCTTCATACACATATTCTCATGGTAGCAATTTTGTGGTGGTATCAAATTCTGATAGAGTTATGGTTGTAGAGAATTTTTTTAATATTACATTCCCACGTGTTAATAACCAATTTATAGGAATAAATGGTGGATCAAATAATGTGGTAGGTGGTAACACAATCTACTCATTGCAGAGTTGGAGTAGTTCAAATTCTGTAAAAGGAATTATAGATATTAAAAATAGCAAATATGCTCATGTCAACAATAATCAAATTTCTTCCACTGGAAGTAGGATGGCGGGAATTGTTGATCGTGGCTCTAAAAATACCGAAATATCTGGCAATACTATAGAAATGACTGGAGAATATTCACAAGCAGCCTACATATATGAAAACAGTTCAACACTTACAGGCAATAGGCTTTGTTCTGAGAAAACTGTCGATGTAAAATGTGGAAATGGTGCTGAATTGAACGGTGTTGGAAATCTCTATGAGACAGAACTTGGATGTGCTGAATCAAATACAGTTAATGGCGGTTTTTGTAACGACTGGTTTGAGAAAGATAAGATAAAGGCGTGTAGAGCACTTACTTTTGAAAATACTACTTATTATCTTGAGGTGGCTGGTCTTTATGATAATTCTGAGCCATGTATAGATATACGTGCGGATAATATTGTAATTGATTGCCAGGGTAAATCCATTAATCAGTATCAATATAACATAAGAGCACTTGAATCAATTGGGTACAATAATATAACAATCAAGAACTGTGTGTTTAACAAAACAAATTATAATGGATATTATGCTAGTGCATACTTTAAGTATGGAAATTTAATCAATGTTTCTGACAATATATTTATGCACGATAATGTGGCAAATCCCTCTTATAGTGTGGAACAAGGAACACATCTCCAGTTGGATTATGTTTCAAATGCAACTGTTGATGATAATGATTTTTTCACGCTGTCTAGGAATGGAAATAATCGTGCAAGTGACAGTGTAGGATACA
>CAZYEG010000128.1:0-4242 GCA_964646365.1 uncultured Methanosarcinales archaeon | reverse complement strand
TTTATTTTTAATTTGTTTTTTATTTCTGATAAATTTTTTTGTTGAATGTTTTTTATTAATTGTTTTTGTTGGTTTTTTTTTCTTTTTGTTTGTTAATAAAAAGAGCAAAATTTATATACCATAATACTTACATAATAAGTAATTATTTAGAAAAGTATTTATTTATACGTTATAATACTTACATAATAAGTAAAATGGTTTTGGGTGTGAAAGGCAAACTGCAGCTTGAAGAGCTTTATTCTGAACTTCTGAATAGTGATGTCTCTATAAATGAAGCAATTGATTTCTTAAAAGAGAAGAAAATAGAAAAAAGACCTGATGAAATACCAATTGAAATATTTCAGGATCCAAATCTGAGTGGTCTTGAGTCTATTGTAAAATATCTCAAAGAGGTTCATGCTTTGAAGTATAGTGAAATTGCAAAGATGCTTGGTAGAGATGATAGAACAATATGGACGGCTTATAATAAGTCCAAAGAGAAGAGCCCTGAGCAGAATGCACCAACTAAGACATCTTTCTCCATCCCGATAAATCTCTTTAAAAATCGATTATTTAGTGTATTAGAACACATTTCTTCTCATCTCAAAGATAATTACAATCTAACTTATCATAGAATAGCTGAGTTGCTTGGTAAGAACGACAGGACAATCTGGACAGTGTATAATAGATATCTAAAGAAGGTGCAAAATGGGTAAGAAGTATAGAGGTTGGATTTGTATTTTCTTGGCACTAATTTTGTTTACTTCGGTTTATGCAAGCTTCCCAGTACCATCTGCAGTTGATAGTTTTGAAAACATTACATCTTATTCTCCGGAACCAACAAGCGGAGCAATGATTAATAATTCAGGAGGAACAATTTCAGTTATTAATATTAATGCAACAACACAAAATCCACGTTGGAAAGCGTTTGTAGGAAATATTACAGGAAAGCTTGCTTTGGGTGACGATGGTAATAAGTCAATATTTGATTGGGATGTTACATCGATTACAGGAGAGATATATGCAACCAGAAGTTCGGGAATAATTGATTGGACTAATATTGAATGTGCAAATGAATCACATATTGTTGCGGATGAGGTTGCTTTAAATCACACAACATCGGATCCAGATAGTATAAATAGTACATTCTCTGGAGGAGTACATCGGAGTTTTTATGCAGGTATAACGAAGATTGATACAGATAGTTGTTTTTCAACTGCAACATATGTTGATGGATCGGCACAAACAGATAAGTTCCAGGAAGTAGTGCTTTATGATGGTGCGAATGTTATTTATAGTTCGCTACTTGAAGATTCAGAAGCTGGATTTAATAACCAAGAGTACGATTATCAAATGATCTTGCCAGATAATGCATTAGAGGGAGATCAGCCAAATACGGCATATTATTTTTATATTGAATTGGTGTAAAATGGAAGATTTAAATAAATGGGTGCTTAGATAATAAAAATGAAATTTGAACGAATAAAGTTAGCTTATCTTTCAAGGTTGCTTAAGAGGATTGAGCAGACAGAGAAAAATTGTAAATGTAATATTGATAATATTTACAGGTATATTGGCAGATTGGTGGATGAGTGTGATTATTATGTTCGTTTTTTTCATGGTATGCAGGAACTTGCAGAAAAGAGTGGTGTTCGGGCGGGGTTTTCTGACTCTGGAGTTGATTCTCCAATTAAGGCTGATGGTTTTTTTGGTATGGTTAAGTATGTTTTTGTAATGCCATATTATTATTTGAAAAAATTGGGGTATTGGTTTGTGACTCCATTCAAGAAATTCTGGTTTAATAGTCAAATCTTTTTTGGAAGTCTTAAGAATGAATCAGGAAATTATTTTAAAAGGGCTATGAAAGGGATTAAGTTGGTAACTTTGACAAATTTTAAAGAGTTAAATTTAGATGAGGTAGTTGGTGGGTTTTTATCCACAAAGACTCTTTATAAAAATATTTATGAGAAGAAACCAGATGTTGAAAATGCAAAGCGTTTCATGCTATCATTTAATCCAGGCGCCTTTATGGATACAGAGTTTGGTGATTTTTTTATGGCTGTAAAAGAGGAGGCGCACCATCCAACTAAGAATGAGATATTGATATTTGATATTAATTCTGTTGATGCTCAATTGAAAGAGAATTTTCAGAATCAATATAAGCAATTAGGCGAGTTGAACAAGAGTAAGAATCCAGAGATACTTAGATTTCAGAGATTTTATAGAAGGATGCAGTTTCATTTTAATAGGGAGATTGGGTTAATGGAAGATTCCTTGAAATCTCTTTCAGAATATACTAAAGAATTATCAGTTTCTACTATGAAAAAAATAGGTAAGTATGTTGATGTGAAAGATATTATGAAGAAAGTTTAGAGTAATACTGTTTCATTGTAATTGCGTCCTGCTCGATGTTTGGGCTTTCTGAGATGACTATTCCCTTGGTGTTGAAGTCTTTTAATACTTCTAAAACAGCTTTGTAGTTAAAATCCGAATCTTTCATCTCAAGATGCCTTCTTTCACCTTTTTCTGTGTATTCAATTCCAGACATATGTGCATGAATGTTTGATAGTCCTTCTTTTCCTAAAACGTTTTCAACTTTTTCTAGGATATTTGTGAAGTCTTCCTTTTTGTTTATTTTTCCTATGCTTCGGGTGTATATATGTGAGAAGTCGATGCATGGCATTACTTGTTCAATCTCTTCTGAAAGTTTTAGAAGTTCGTCGATATTTCCGAATTGTGATTCTTTCCCTGTAGTTTCTGGACGAATCCATATAGGATTTGATGTTTCTTGTGCTTGTTTGACAATTGATTTCATTTCTTTTTTTACGTTATTGTATACGGTCTCTTTCTCGATCTTTTGATAGAATGCCGCGTGAAAAGTTACAGACCAGGCACCACATATGTTTGCAATGTGTGCTGCGTTAAGAATTCTGTTTTTACTTGCAACGATTTTTTCTTTTTCTAATGAGTTTAGGTTGATATAGTATGGAGCATGACAAGTTAATAGTTTTTCATATTTCTTTCTTTGAATGTTTACTTCTTTTGCTTTTTCTTCTTTTATATTGACGCTTCTAACAAATTCTATTTCCATCCCGTCGAGATCTAATGTGGTTAGATGTGATATCCCGTTTAGAATGTTTCGGTTTGGTGTAGATAGAGGTATACCTGCAGTTCCAAATAGAAGAGAGTTAGGTTTCATCTTGCTAGAATATTTTTGTTCATGATTTTTGCTATTTCAAGAGCCTCTAGTGAGGAACATGTGAGAGGTTTGTTGTCTATCCATGTCTTGACTTCAACAAGGTAATAGTCTCGTACAAAAGCAACTTCGTTTAGATTTTGGTTTACATATCTTGCTGAAATTTCGCCAGTTTCATTTACTGCGATGTTTTTTGATAATGTAAATCTTGGTTGTCTGTATGGATCCATTCCTTTGTATGGGACAACATTATAGTTTGTTACTGTTATGTATAGGACGTCTTCATCGTCTATATTTCCGCCGATTGAGCAGAGTCCACTTTCTGAGGCAATTATGTAAAAGTTTATGTCTTTAGAGTTTCCACACATTTTTGCAAGATCTTCGGAATAAAGCTCTGCGCATAATTTACCTTTGAGAGGAATATGGAAGGTTGTTGTCGGTGCTGAAGTTGTTGATGTTGTAGAAGTGGTAGTTGTTTGTCTTTGAGTTGTCGTGGTAATTGGTCTTGTTGTAGTATATGTAGGTGTGAATTTTTTTGAACATGATGTTAAGAGTAGTAAAGAAATCAATATGAGCATAATGGTTGTTTTTCTCATTTTAAGATAGAGTAGGTGAATTAAATATATAAAATTTGTCCATTTATTGCGTAATTGTGGTATTCATGAGGATTGAATATACTTTTTCAAGAGCTTCATCCATATCTTCAAATTCAAATACACGAGTGTCATCAAACATGTAATCGATTTGCCAATAGATATTTAGACCGTACCATCGCATATATTCTAGCCAAACACCTTCAATCTCTTTTTTTATTTTTGTTTGACTTTGTGTGGTGTCAATCTCTCGATATATTTTTGTACCAATGTCATTAATAAAGATAGTTGAATTATATATGCACATTGTACTGACGTGGCCAGATCCTCTGTATGGGAACATTGTGACAGCAAAGCATTCTTTTTCTGGGAAACTGGCTTTTATCATGGAAGTGAAGAGTATTGCTAGATCCTCACAGTCTCCTCTGCCAGTATTTAGTGGAGCATAATATGTTTCTTGGGGTAATTTCCAAT
>CAZYEG010000127.1:0-4271 GCA_964646365.1 uncultured Methanosarcinales archaeon | reverse complement strand
AACGCATTTAAAGAAGAAAACGGTCTAATGTATATTCCTCCTCATGGAACTATATTAAACCTCCAAAAAGCTAGTGCTTACGACGGATTAGCAAATAAAACACTATATGAATACTCAAAAAGATATCTAAACTTTACAAAAAGCATAATACCTAAAAAATATCAAACACTAATAAAACCAATAAGCGAAATGATAGAAAGCAAAAAAACAATGTCTGACAGAATTTTATCATACTCTAAAAGAAAAGGATACATGAAAGGAGATGGAAAAATTTCAACAAAAGGATCAAAAGCCGTCGCTCTTTATTCCAACTCATTATTCGAAAAGGATCTAAATAGAATCAAAAAAAAGCTTAGCTACATAAGCAATCTATAGGTGTAATCAAAAATGAAAGTAGAAGAATGGTTTGAAAAAAACCGATACAAATGCGACAGCTTCAAAAACATCAAGCGACTAGTAGAATTAAAAAAGAAAAAGAAAAAAACAATCAGTGTAGTCATCCCAACATTAAATGAAGAAGGATCTGTTGGAAAAGTAATAAACGTAATAAAAGATTCATTATTCGATAAATACAAACTTATCGACGAAATAATTGTCATAGATTCGGGCAGCACAGACAACACAAAAGAAGTTGTCGAGAAAAATGGAATAAAATTTATCTGTTCAAAAGACATATTAAAAAAATATAAATGGCACAAAGGCAAAGGTGAAAATCTATGGAAAGCCCTTTACGTTACAAAAGGTGACATAATAGTATACATTGATGCCGATATAGACAACATCCATCCAAGATTTGTCTATGGCCTTGTTGGTCCACTTCTTACAAATGATAAAATCGGATACACAAAAGGATTTTACAAGCGTCCAATCAAATCCGGCAAAGAGATCCAACCACTTGGAGGAGGAAGAACAACTGAACTAACTGTAAGACCTTTACTTAACATGTTCTTTCCTAGATTATCTGGTTTTATCCAGCCACTTTCAGGAGAATACGCTGCAAGAAGATCTATTCTAGAAAAAATACCATTTTTTACAGGATACGGTGTCGAAACCGCGATGCTTATCGATATCACAAAAAAATTTGGATTAAAAAAGATTGCTCAAGTAGACCTAAAACGAAGAGTTCACAGGAATCAAACTCTTGCAGGACTAAGCAATCAAGCTTTTGGAATACTTGGTGTATTCTCTAAGCGTGCAAACACACTTGGTAAATTTATACTAGTTAAGGAGATCCGTGATATGTATAGAATAATTGAAAGAAGTAATAACAACGGACTCATAGAATACAAATTAATTACAAAACGAATCGAAGACAAGCAGCGACCACCAATCATATCACTTGCAGAATACCGTAAAAAATTCAAAAAAGATCCAAGCTGGCTATACATTTAAAATGGATTTTCAATATTATGCCCTCCACTTCCACATGAAATCTGGCGGAGTGAAGATTGTTATTGAAAACATAATAAAAGGTCTAAAAAAATATTCTAAAATACCTGTCGGACTAATAGAATCAGGAAAACAATTCAACTACAAACATTCAACAAAAATAAAACATATAAAAATATCAGAAATTGATTATAGCAACAAATCTTTTTCTTCTTACAAAGACCTTTATTCATACGCATTAAAAATTGCAAAAAAATTAGAAAAAAAAATCAACCTAAAAAAGAAATGCATCATTCATGCCCACAACGCAAACATATTCAAAAACACATACCTAACAACATCATTAAAAATACTTACAGAAAGAAACAAAACCCTACTCCTCATTATGCAAGTTCATGACTTTGCAGAAGACCACCGAGAAGATCTTCTAAAACTTATGAAAAAATGTACTAAAAAAGACAAAAAACCAGACATAGCATTCCCAATCTCAAACAATATAATTTACTTCACAATCAATTCTCGAGATAAAAGACTATTAAAGAAAGTTGGAATACCTCATGATAGAATATTTGTATATCCAAATTCAATAAATACTGAATACTTCACACAAAAAGCAAAAATAACAGGAATAAAAAAAGCCATATCCAAATATGCAAAAATAAATAAATATAATTTTTCAATGGACCGCAAGATACTCATTTATCCTGTAAAAACAATTCGAAGAAAAAACATAACTGAAGCAATACTTATCCTAAAATTACTAAACTCCATCAAAGATGAATACCAACTTCTCATCTCACTCAATGCATCAACAAAACTAGATATTAAATACCAAAATCAAATTGATGAATTCATAAAATCTAACAATCTACCTGTAACGATTGGATTTGGGCATTCTTTAATAAGTTCAGAATCAAGAAAAGGAAACAAATACATTATGCCTGACATATTCTCAATTAGTAAATGCATACTAACAACATCCAAACTTGAAGGATTCGGATTTGCGTTTATCGAAGGATGGCTGGCAAATAGACAAGTTGTCGGAAGAAGACTAAACTTCATCATGGAAGACTTTGAAAAAAACAACATCACATTCCCAGGTTCTTACAATAAAATTATTGTCAACAATAAAGACTTCAAAGATCTCCCTCTGAATATACAATTAAAAACAATAAAGACTCTTGATCCTAAAACATTACTTAAACAAAAAGAGATTAAAAAATTAATATTTACAATTAAAAATCCAACCAAATCAATCAACTCAAATAAGAAAGAAATTCTAAAACACTATTCTCTAAAAGGATATACTTCAACACTCCTAAAAAACATAAAAAAAGGATTTATACTATCAAAAAAAGAATGCAAAATACAAACATCAAACACCTCGTTGATTAACTACTTCAATAAAAAAAAGAAAAAGATCATCATCACAGATATGGACGGGTGTTTTTTAGACTATAATGATTACAGCTATAAAAACTCAATAAAAGCATATCAAAAAGCAAAAAAAAACAAAATACCAATAATTATTTGCACGTCAAAATCACTTCCAGAGATAGAATACTATAACAAGAAATTAAAGAACAAAGATCCATTCATATCAGAAAACGGATCCGCCATATACATCCCTAAAAAATATTTCTCTTTTAACATAAAAAGCATTAAATGGAACCGTGACTACAAAATAAAACAAATAACAACCCATAGAAACTATCTAGTCATTGAACTCAACGCGCCACATAAAGAAACTTATTCTGTCCTTAAAAAAATCCAAAAAGAACTTTCATTCAAAACACACATCTATTCAGAGCACAGTATTAAAGACTTAAAAAAATACGTACGATTACCAGCATCAATGGCAAAATTATCATTAAAAAAATATTTTGCTGATGGTGTAAGATTTGATAAATTCACACCAGAAAAACTCAAAGCATTCTCAAATGCTGCAAAAAAATACGGATTTAATGCACATCTTGGCGGACGTTTTATTGGAATAAATAAAGGCAGTGATAAAGGAAAAGCCACCCAGATACTAATCGAACTATTCGAAAAAGAATTCGGATCAGTCACTTCATATGGACTTGGAGACAACCACAATGACCTACCAATGCTTAAACAAGTTGACTTCCCCTACATTGTAGGAAACCCAAAAAGAAAAGTAGGAATAAAAGAAGAAGACATAAACATAGTAAAAGAAATTGGTCCGATAGGATGGAGCAAAGTTGTAAATGCAATATAAGAAACTAATCAAAGAGCTTGCATTAACAGGCATCAACTCAGTCAAACCTAAAAATCTAAATTATCCACAAATAAAAGATGATATTCACGTAATCGGCTTTGGAAAAGCCTCATCACTCATGGCAAAAGAAGCGGAAAAGAGATACAATGTAATTAGTGGAATTGTTATTGATGTCACAGAAAAAAAATTAAAAAAAACAGAAGTAATCAAAGGAACTCATCCTCTTATCTCAAGAAAAAATATCAATGCAACAAAAAAAATACTCAAATTTATATCCAAATTGAAAAAATCCGACCACCTACTTTGCCTCATCTCTGGCGGAGGTAGTGCGTTATTCGAATCACCAAAAATTCCATTAGTGGAATACAAAAAAGAGATAAAAGCACTTATTAAAAAAGATATCAACATAAAAACTTTGAATTCCAAAAGAAAAAAACTTTCGCACGTAAAAGGAGGACAACTTCCTAACTTCACAAAAGCAAAAATCACATCTCTCATTATATCTGACGTCATAGGAAACGACATCAATACTATTGCATCCGGCCCAACAGCAACTAAAAAAGCCAAAAACATTCTCATCGCAACAAATATGATAGCATTAAAAGCAAGAAGTCAAAAAGCAAAATCGTTAGGCCTCAAACCA
>CAZYEG010000126.1:0-4286 GCA_964646365.1 uncultured Methanosarcinales archaeon | reverse complement strand
GGATTGTCTATTGTGGAGTCAGCGACTACAACATTATAAGAATTATCAATGTGACTTAAATCCCAATTATGAAAAGAATCATATCTCTGGTTTATACGTGTAAGCAGATATCGGGCATAATAGTCTTTTACTGGAATTCTGATTTTCTGTGAGCTTCTTGATTGCTTGATTCTCAGAACCAAATCACGTTTATTATCTATCATATCCTTGAGATGCAACTGTTTGCATATGTTGGTATTCACCTAATTCTATATCCCCAATCAGATTGGATAAGGCAGGATTTGTATCACGAAATATTGCCAATTCGGGCGTAGAATTGATAATGCTAGTAATTCCTTTCAATCCTTCTGTAAATGTTTGATTTAATTTCTCATGATAGTCAGTTAGCACAAGAACTCCGTCACGACAGGCTCTTGCAGCAACAAAAAAATTACCAAAACTTTCATATGCAGATTTAGTATTACCCAAGACATCAACAATGTGACCTGCTGACTCTTTAATTTTTTGTGCTGCTATATATGCAAACCTAAATAGTCGCTCCATATTTTCATAATATTGTGTGATACCTGCAGTTGATGATGACCTATCTACAGCCATAGAGTACGCACCATACCCAAGCATATCTATCTGACGCTCAAGATCTAATTTCCTTCTTTTAAGATCGAAATTTGGACTGCAATTGTTTTCATCTTGCATTTCTGACTGAGTTCTAACTTCCACATATTTCCGAAATAACCCCGGGAGTGTATGTTCGAGATTTCTCTTTGTCTGAGATGACTCTTGCATCTGATCAATACTCTTATCGACAACCCCAGACAAACGATCATGTTCTTGCTTTGCCTGAGAAAGAATTGCATCGGTAACCTTGTAAAGCTTATGCATGCTATCTAAATTTCTACCCAACATATCAGAGACAGAAGTGTATATACCATTACTTCCAACAAAATGTTGAAACTTATTATACGCCCAAAGCCCAGCTCTTAGTATTGGATTTCTTTCTGCAGCAAAAACCAGACGAAGATTTCTTTGAACAGAATTTATTTCTGTTATCACTTCTGCAACATTTGCCATATCTGTATGATATATTGTAGTGGAGCCCCTAGTATCATGAAGCATTTTTATTAATGTCGAAGAATCCAGATGGAAGTCTTTACTCTTTTTCTCAAGTGAATGTGATACTTTATGAGCTTTCATATTTTTGATTGTTTCTGCTTTTATCATTGTCATCACCTTGAAAATAATTCTAATAGATCCGCATCGTCTATTATGGATTTATTTACCTGTTGTTTTGAAAAATCAATAGTGTATTCCTGATGATCATCTGGAGATATGACCGAATATTTATCTTGCGCAATCCTTTCAAGACGAGTTTGGTCTCTATTTTGGAATGCGATATCCACCTCTGCCTTCTTATACCCTAATCGATAAGCCACTGGTACAGTTATTGTACTGCTTAAGGCAGTGTAAAAAAGAATCCTTCTGACATACTTTAACCCAAACATTATTCATCACCAAAATTTTCTACAAGATAGTCCTTGGCGTCAGTTGCTAATGACAAAGTTGACCTACATTTTTTGTAAAGCCCTGAAGCTACATCTGATACTGCATCTTCTATTGTCCCCATATATTTGTCGGTATATTTTTTTTCAAGGTATAGGTTTGCATTTGGACCAAGATGATCAAGAATCTGAGGAGTTTCTTCTGCCTGGTCACGAATCAAGTTGAACATTGTTACGTATTCTTCAGGAGATAAATTATCTGGATTTTGTAAGTAGGTGGATTGATTTTCTGAGTGAGACAGTGGAACTTCTTTTGGATCAGATCTATAAAGATACGCCGCAGAACCAATTGCAACTGCAGCTACTCCTGCAAGCAATAATGTTGTTTTGTTTTTCTTGTCTTTTCCGATGAAAGATACCATGTAATAAGTGTGGCTGTGGTTTTTAATATGCGTTGCGTAGAAAATTTCGGAGAATTTTCGACGGACATCGGAAAAAATATTTCATTAATTTTATATATTAAGCTGCAATTTGTCTCTTTATGAGTGATGGAGTTGTTTTACCAGCAGATCAAATGCAAGCTATTTTCCAAACTCTTTTTGGAAAAGAAATAGAATCATATAGAACCAGTTTTAATTTGACACAATTAACAGAGAAGGGCTTTATAGAACGGTCAAGAACGGGTGGAAATATCACATTCTATGGAGAATTTTTAGGAGATAGTGATGCTGATGAATACCATATTGAGATGGTTACAAAACCATTAAGAGCTGGACAACCTGTAAATCCGCTTCCTGTTAGAGCTCGATGGGAAAACTTGTATAGATTACAAGCAGAACCAGTTCTAACATATCACGATATGCGTTAAATCACTTTTCCTTCTTTCTTTAATTCTGATACAACTAAAACTTCTTCCATGCAAGTTATGAACGAGTTGGATATATCTTCTTTGAATAATGAATATTCATCAACGTTTAGAAACACACATTCTGTAAAGATGCCTACATCTGTTCTGAGAATGTTATTTACTACTTTTCTAGAAGAGAAAACTCTGACTAAGTAATCAATATTATCTGCATGAAAGGTTGCGAACACTCTAATCTTATAACCAAGAGATTCAAAATTTAGTATCGGATAATGTCGTATAAATAATTTCTTATTTCTTATTCTGTTGTATGTATCAAATAATGTAGATATGGGAATATTATTTTCTCTTGAAATAGAATTTAAGCTTTTTCTTGAATTAATTCTAAAAGTATTTATAAGCAATTGTTCGGTTTCTTTTAACATAGAAATAAGTGAAGATGATATTTTTTATATGTGTTTTCTAGATTTTTTCGGAAGATTTTCGACGTATGATTATTAAGTGTGAAAATTCACAAATCCATAAGCGAGAGATGCGTCAGAAAATATTGTTAAATGAGGATTCATTCTTTGCATAACTACTTCATCATTTATTGTATAAGATGAACCGGGTTCACTTACTTTAAAATCAAGACCATACTCCTTAGCAAAATTGGCAAAATCACAATCTGAAAGTTGTTGTCCGCCAACAAGATAGTTACCTCCTTGGTGTACTACTCCTCTCTCCTGGCCTAATGCAGCCATAGCAATAAATGCATCACTTTCGGAGTAAGAAATACCTTTCCAACCTTCCTGGTTAGTTCTAAAACGAGAAGAAAATTGTGTTTTCATATCTGCAACTGCATGATCGTAAGAAACATTTCCTAAAAGCTGTGAAGTTTTTATGGCATTTGCAACATATTCTTCTGGATCTATATCACGACTATTATTTTCTGTTGCGGAATATGCAAGCAGGTACCATCCTCTTACCACACGATTAGCTGCATCACTTAAGGGTTTTGCAAATTGCCAAATATTACCTTTTTGAATTTCATTTGCCATACGAACCAAACCACCATAATGTGCTTCACCAACACGATCTCTAATAACTTCTGAGGTTTCTTCTATAGCAAGCATACCAGTAGGCCTCAGGCCATGTAAAACTTGTTGATCCATACTCGGAATTGAATGTTTTTCTCCGTACTCTAAAAGACTATCTCTATGAGAAGAACGTAAATCTTTAACAGCTGACTGATTAAATCCTATCGTACCTGAAAAAAGAGAAGCATCTTCGACTTGCCAACTCCAAGTCATAAACGGATCAAGTTTAAGATCTGTAATAATTACTGAGCCGTTTGCTACTCCCCAGGTTTCAACACTTTTTTCTCTTCCTCTTTCTCTTTGCTGTAAAAGCATATTTGATATATCTTCAGCAAATGTAGATTCTGCATGATATGGCACATGAAACGTATCACGTCCCGGAGTATGAATAGCATAGTTTGCTGCGACATTAATTGGATCCCCACCTAACCATGCATAATAATCATTGCCGTCAACGTGTCTAATCTCTAGATTATCTTCTGCCCAAGCCATAAAATCACTTCCTACAAAATTAGCTTTAGCAACATCATCTGGCATTGGAATCGTGTCTATTACTTTACGCATGAAATAGAAGAATGAAAATTCATTTATAAAATTGTATGATTTATTCTTTCCAGTAATATATTTTTAGAATCTTTGGTGAATATGCTGTTTGGTTTGCTGCAAAAAAATAAGTTTTTAGAAATACATCATCCCTATTAATTCTAGCCTGATGAGAATATGATGACGAAATGTTGAAAGTATAATTGATATAACCGTAATGAATATTCTCACGAAGTATTGTATCAACACATGTATAATTCTCAACAAATATACATGCACGAAATGATTCATCATAAGCTA
>CAZYEG010000125.1:2366-4301 GCA_964646365.1 uncultured Methanosarcinales archaeon | reverse complement strand
TCATTTTTGATGAATTTTATGATATTCATGACATGTATGACGATTTCTCAAAAATTTGTGAAGAAGAAGGCTTTGTACGTGGTAAGATGGTCGAAAAGGCCATGAAGAAAATAATTGACGATTATAAGCATGTATTGCAAAGGGTGAAGGGTAGATGAAGAAGTGGCTTAGCGGGATATGGATGGTGATTTTAGCTAATTTTGTATCCGCTGGACTCATCGGAGATATTGGCAATAGCTTTAGAGGTATGATTAGTGATGGTAACTTTTCGTTCTTTTTGTTGTTTGTACTTTTCTTTGTAATATTGTATGCAATACTTAATGGCGCTGCAAAAATGATTCCTGTGTTTAAAGGTAGTGATAAGAATCGTAAAGTTTTTTCGATTTCGCTTTCACTATTAGTTTCTGTAATAGTGTTTGGTAAGTATGGTGGGAATGTTATGGAAGCACTTGGCCCTTATGGTAGAGGGGTTTTGATTTTACTTGCAATTTTATTTGCGCTTGCTTTACTTTATTTAATGATGAAAAAAGTTGGAGGCGGAAATGGATCTGCTGGAAGCGCGCTAAAGTGGATACTGTTTTTGGTGTTCTTAGTTTTAGCACTATGGGTGATCTCTTCAATGTTTGGAGGATCTGGTAGAGCGCTGAGTGGGAATATTGGAAACTTAATTGCATTTAACATTTTTATAGTTAAATCTATCACCTAAAAATCGATCAAGGATTTATTTATCCAGATAGTGTTTCAATTAAGGAATTTAATGGCAGCACTGCTGATTGGGTTGCTGATTTACTATTTAGTTAAAGGTCTTAAAAGTGGAAGTGGTGGACTTGGATCTAACTCAAGTGGATCAAAAGAACGAAAAGAAAAACCAGTAAAAGAAAAAAAAGTAAAAGAAAAAAAGGAAAAAACTCCGAAAGACAATGCATCAAAGGAGAAAAGACGGGAAGAGAGGAAAGCCGCAAGAGAATTAAGAGCAAGAAAAAGAGCACGACCTGCTAAGGGCGGCATTGGCGGGGAGTGGGTGTATAAATGACAACGCCTCATATTAGAATTTGGTGGCATGATGCCAAGACTGACAAGTTCAAGTGTAGTGGATACGTTGTTGAAGTTAGACAGTCTGCTGCAAAAGCTGTAGCAAGAGCAATACCTTTTGTTAGAGTAATTACTGAACCACTTTACAGGGTTGCATCTAAAAGAATTACTCCTGGAAGTAATGATACTAGGTTTGATGTGTCTGCTAGTCAGACTGAATTGAAAATTGAATCTTTGGCTCCTGGAGAATTTTATCATTTCAAAGTTTGGGCAATCAATGAATTTGGTGTAAAAAAACCTCTGGGCTTTATGTGGAGAGAAATTAAAGCTGACAAGTTTAAACCTGGAAGACCTACTATTACTGGTGTTGAATATAATGACAAAGAAGAGGAAGAAGGCAGACCTGAAGATCAAGGAGAACCACAGATTCAGGTTGCACCAGAAGAACTTGAGTGGGACCTTGATGAAAACGGAGAAGTGCAGCAGCACTTCCAAATATTTAATGCAGGAAATGCACCGCTTACATTGTATAGTGTAATGCTAAATAGTTCGGCACCGCAGTTTACTATTGAAAACTCTGATAGATATAATGGAATGATTTTGCAACCACGAAATGGTGTGTCTATTATTGTTTCGTTTAAGCCTGTTCATTCTGGTAAAAGTAGTAATAAAGTTTTGATTAGTTCTAATGATATAAAAAAGGGGCTTGAAGAAGTTACACTCAAAGGAAAGTATACTAAAAAGAAAGGAAAATTGCATATTCAGAAAAATCCAACCGAGTTTGGAAAAGTTAAGGTGATTCATCATGACTGATCCAAATGAAATACGATTAGAACGTCCTGGGACTCCGCCTGGTGATGGGAAAGTGAAATTTACGAATCCTGTATTTGAAGATTCAAAGGT
>CAZYEG010000125.1:0-2356 GCA_964646365.1 uncultured Methanosarcinales archaeon | reverse complement strand
CCCCATCACCTGGTGGCATTTCAAAGGTTCCTCCCATTAAAATGCCACCAGGTGATGGGGAAGTGGAATTTGCGGATCCTGTATTTAAAAATAAAAGTTTTGAGGATGAAGCCAAAAGGCTTGTTAGAGAAGCAGATGATATTAATGAACGAGGGTTGAAAGTAACATTTCACTTTGAAAAAGAAGAAAGAGATAAATTTCATGAATTATTTGAAATTAAATTGAAGTTGGAACACGCTTTAAGCTTAACATCTTTAAGTCTTAATGATAAAGAAACTAGTATCGAAGATGCTATGAGAGAAATAAAACCTTTGCTGCATGAAGTTAGAGAAATTGTTGGAAGAGCTGAAAGAAAACAAGCAGATGAAGCAAGACTATCTTCTACTAGTGGCGATGTTCCGCCGCCTCTTAGGCCGAGACCCTTGGCACCTCCACCTAGACCTATTGCTCATTCTAGTTCAGCCACTACATCAGCATCAGCTGCTGCACCTCCTCCTATTCCAAGTAGTGCTCCTCCACCAATACCTGTGGTCGCTCCACCACCTGCTCCATCTACCCCAACGGCTCCTGATGCAAGCATTCAGCCCGAAGGACATTTATTTACAAATGCAGATGGCTCAAAAACTACGAAAATTAAATTCATCAATGTCAAAGAAGAAGGGGATCTAGTTATTCATAGAATTCAAAGATTAAAAGTGATGGAGTATTTTAAATTTAAAGATCCAGAAGGGCATAATGTACTTGAGATTGGTCATACTGGAGCAGAAAGTCGTTATGCAGGATGGGTCAATTATAGATATGAAGATGGAGATATATTTGATATCGTTCTACCACCTAAAAAAGAATTCTTCCTATGGTGTAACTTTGCTCCTTTGAAAAAATCAAAAGATGGAGAAAAATTCGAAGAGATATTGAAAGTCATATCTGATGATGATGAGAATGATGGTATTGTTGATGTAACTATTACTGGTATTGGTGTTGAAGAGAAAGGAAAAATAAAAGTTATAGATGATCCTTTAAGGTTTAATAATTATAAAACAGATGTTGAGAACATAGAGACATGCTATATTCATGCTATAGGAGATGAAGAAATAGAGATTACATCATTTACTAATTCAAAACATTTCGAAGTCGTGAAAGTTAAAGGAGGAATTTCGGGATATGAACCTGAACAACCATTTAATCCTGCAAGACCTGTAAAGATAAACAGAAAAAAACCTCTCTTAGTAAAAGTAAAATGGACAATGCAAGATAATGAAAATCCAGAAGAATATAAAGAATCTATAATTATTGGAAACAACGCAGAAAATTCAACAGAAGGAAGAATTAATTGTATAGGAAATTTCAAAGAAAAGAAAATTGAGATAACATCTATTTTCCCGACAGAAGTTGTTCCTGGGCATGAATATGATATTGATATAAAAGGAAGTGGGTTTAAAGAAAATACAAACGTATCATTTAATGGAAATGATATCCAAATAATCAGAAAAGATCTTCTAAGAGAGTCTGATGGAACAAAATATATTAGATGTAAAATAAGAATCAAACCGAATGCAGAAACGAATGCTTCTAGAGAAGTTAAAGTTGGAGATACAATTGCTAATGAACGATTAAATATTTTAAAACCAAATTATCAATTCACAATATATAAAGAAAGAGATGAAACTACAGAGTTTGTAGTTGGAAAACATTATAATGTAAAAGTTATGTCAAGCAATATTAAATTCCTAGATGATCAAACAGGAGGGAAATTTTCAATTTTTAAATTTAATTCTGGAGAATCTTCTGGAAGATTGAATACTTCAATAACTAAAATTAGAAAACGTGATGATGCTCTCGTTTTTACTTTCATAATCAATCACAATAATCAAATCATAGAGGGTGAAGAGATAGGAATAGTACTTAAAGCAAATGTCGGTTATGGTACAATATTAAACAGCCCTGAAACTGAAATTGGCAAAATAAAAATGCCATCACTTAAGCTTAAATTATCTGTTCAGCCTGAAGAAATATATAAAGAAAATATAGAATCAAATGAACAAATAAAGATAACTGCACAACTGCTTAATGAGGATGATCAAGAAATTAATATTGGAAACCATTATGGAGTTAGTTTTAAACTTGGTGTAGGACAAAAACATGGTGTTAGACTTGAGAGTAACAGAACAAAAAGATTTTCGTCAGATTCAAGCTCGGTGACAATATCTATGAATTTAGTTAGGAATAGAATCAAAGCAGGTACAGCAAGTATTATTGGAGTATTAATGAAAAATAATAGTGAAACTGGAATTGAGGACAATTGTAGTTTTGAAATAAAAGAAGAAGAGGGGTTTAATCTTAAAAGAGTCATTGTTTA
>CAZYEG010000124.1:0-4324 GCA_964646365.1 uncultured Methanosarcinales archaeon | reverse complement strand
GTATCCACAGTTACATTAAAGAATGTGGTATTAGAATTGCCTACTTCATCTCTAACGGTTACTCCTATTCTTTTTTCTCCAACACCTGAAATTGCAAAATCAACACTATACTGTTGAGAAGTTCCATTATAAAATTCTGTCTGGACACTTCCTCCCTCCCAAACTGTAACACTTCCAAGTTCTTGATTGTCGCCTACAACTCCTTTGACTCTTAAAGTTCCTCCAAGCATACTGCATTGTCCGGATACACAGTCCCCGGATAAGCCAAATCCGCCTTGATCCGCTGTAGATGTAATCTCTGATAATGTAATTGTTGGGTTGGTTCTATCAATAATAAAATCAAGGTGCTGCATCCCAGAAAGTGTCTGTGTAAGCACATTCTTTGAAATATATGAAACATTGTATACGCCTTCAAGAAGTGGAGCGTCTAGACCTATTATTTTTTCTTTAAAGTCTGGATTATTTGTGACTATAGAATATGCTAATCTTATTCCATCTATGGAAATATTTAATGAAGCAAACTCCATATCGACATTAAATAACATTATCAATTTACGGTATGCTGCCGAAACATTAAAGAAAATTCTATCTAACTGGACTTCATTATCATTATTAACGTTTATTAATTTTGCATTTTGAAGAATTGGCCATCTTCCATCGACATAAAGCCAATATTCATATTCAACACTATTTCCAACAAGGTCTTCAAGATAGATTTTGAAAAGATTATAATTTACTAGAGAATTATTAACCTCTTTAAGAAGTTCTGTATCTTCAGAAGGAACAAATGTCAACGTTTTAGTGTTTGCATTATACGAGACAAAGGTAGTTATATCAATCCCATTAAATTCTACTACCGTTTCGCTTGATCTTATATCTGTTTCAACATCTTGCAAAACAATATCAATTTGCTGCGTTCTTGATGTGACTGTTGTGCCATTTGGCGGAGTAGAGCTAACAATCTCTGGCGGTGAATTGTCATAATAAATCTCAAGCGGCACAGAAACCTCTTCATTTCCTGCTATATCTGAATACTTAACTGTAAAATTATTAAGACCACTTGTCAAATACGTTGAATAATTAAGAGTTGAACATGAATGCTGTGTAGATAACACTGGATCGACTGTCCTCACAAACTCTCCGTTAAGATATATGTTATATTCACTTACATTCTCTCTAATATTGAAATAATTACAACCTGTGCTGCTACTCTGTTCAAACAAGAATATCCTTCTATTAGGTGCAAAATGTTTATTACCTGCTCCCCAAGGGAATAGAATTGTTGTTTCATTTGTGTATATATCCAATTTAGGAATGGATGTATCTACTGTAATCAAAACTGAACTATTCTCATTAAAAGAAGAATACAGTCCAGTATAATCGTGCGCTGTTACGTTTATCTGATGCACACCATCACCAAAATATTCTGGAAGATCATATGTTAGTGAATAATGCCCATTCGCAAAATTATCTGTAATATTAAATGCGAATGCTCCTCCTGTAATAGGCCAAGCTGCCAAAACAATTCTGCTTACGTCATCGCCGACATACTGACCAAACACAGAATGATTATCAAATCTATCATAAAGTGTCCTTACTCCTGAAGAAATATCAATCTCTGGTGTAAGATTATCTAAAGTTATTTTTGTTTTAAATTCAATTACTGGTGCATCCTGATAATTCTTTCTTGCACGAATATCAATACTATATTGGCCATCAGTAAAAATGTGGTTTGGATAAATGTCTGTAAAATCAAATGTGAATTCTGTTAAATCTGACGAAGCAGAATAAGACCGACCTGTCCCTGGAGTAATTGGTGTTCCTTGTGGATCCTTTAATGTAAATTGTTCAACAATCGTAGATTCATTAAATGTCAACTTTAATGTTAGATCTCCATTCCGCGAATAGCACATAACTGGAGAAACATTATGTAAACAATTTCCTGCTCGTGTTGCAGAATTAATCAAATAAGATATTGATCTTTCTGGATCATTTGGAACATTTGTTGTTGCATTAAACGAAAACTCATAATCTGCAATTGTGTTTCCTGCATTATCTTTTATTCCTGTGATCTTAATCCTGTTTAACTGTGAACCTGAATAAGGTGAATTTGTATTAAACACAAACCTCGTCCTAGAACCAAGTGTGTTAATCGATAACGGTGTAAGTTCTACATCGTATTGTGGCACTGTACCATATCCAAGATACATTTTAACATCACTTGTATCAAGGCCGCTTTGGACTGCTGGCTGATCTTCAATTTCCACCCAAACCGGACTAAAGAAATCAGACGTATAATTTATTGGATATTCTCCAACAACAATAGGAGATAATATATCAATAAAGATATCCCTTACTGTGTTTATGTTACTATTACCTGCAATATCTGTAGCATTTACAATTATTTCCATATATCTGTTTGAGTTTGTTAATCTAGTGCTTATCTCTGCATAATATACACCAGGAATATCTGTAACACTTATTGTATTATACACATTAATTTTTGTACCTGGAGCTATAGAACTCAAAAGATTCTCTGTAAGATAAAACTCACAATAAAGATTTGGCAAACAAGTCAGCGAGCTAATATTCACATTATATAATTTCTCATAATTACCTTCAATAACCATTATACTATTTTCTACAAAGCCTGCAAAAGAAATATCATCTACTCTAATCCTCTTACTTCCAGCGTTTGTATCTTCTCTAACTACAGTAGCAGAAATATTTCCTGGTGCCGTCGTAGATTCAAGTGCAATTATGGTTCCTGAAACATCATAACCTATAAGTTCTCCTGTGTTTTGATCATAAAGCTCATACGTAATAACACTACCTGGTTCAGAATAACCAAGCACATAACCATAACCATATGGTCTCAATGCGTCCGTAGCAAGCCTGTTATATCCTGGTGTTGGATAATAAACCTCAGGCACCATCGGTGGTGATTTATCATACATAAATGTTCTAAGTCCAGATACACCAGTATTACCCGCAACATCAACTGCTGTCACACGCCACTGATACCATACATTTTCATCAAGATCTATAGGAGAGAATGTATAACTGTAATCATAAGGGCCTACCTCAACACTTCTAATTACCTCACCATCTTCTAAAATATCTAAAACATATCTCACTAATGTTGTATCATTAATTATAGGTTGCCATTCAAAGTAAAGCACATCTATTATTGTACTATTTTGTGGTATATTTTGGGTTGGTGGCACTGGAGGAGTCTTATCATAAGCCACTGTTCTATTTTCTGATACTGTATTTCCTGATTCGTCAATTGCATGGAACCAAATCTCAAGTATGCCCTCTCCCTCAAGCGGGACAGTCGACTCATATGTTCCTTGTAATGTGTTTTCTATAAGGTTTATTTCAGTACCAAAAATCTCTGCCCAAACCCTTCTTAATCCAATATTATCTGCAGCTCTCACCTGCAACACGACATTAGATGCACTCTGTCCATATATCTCCCCATTTCTTGGAGAAAGAACATCAAGTGTTGGCGGAGTTAAATCTTTAGTAAACTTAAACCAGACAATTTGTGAATTTCCTAAAACATCTGTTGCATTAACAAAAAGTATCATAATGCTGTCTGGGAGATTTGCATAAAAGTTTGTCGGGCCATAATTATATTCTTGCACTGAACCTTGCGTTCCACCATTAAATGCAAGATACTGATTGGTTACATTGTCAATCATATAATATGAATACGTTGAATTCTCATCATCGGACTCCAACTCAAAAAAGAGTTCATGAGTAATAAGTGAAGAGGCATCACTTGCATTATACGGAGCAGTATTAAATGCTGTTAAGCCAGTCTCTCTAACAGCCCCAAGAAGAGGATATAATACTACGGCATCTGGAGCTGTAACATCTACAGAAAATTCTGCAATAGTTGTTTCTGTATTTGATGCTTCATCAGTACAAGTTATCTCAAATCTATAGTCCCCGCTAGTTAAATCTAGAGTATAGTTGTGTTCATAATCCAGTATGCCATCCATTCTAATATTTTCATTATTTCCTGTTCCAAGATTATCAACAAAGCACGTGGTTTCTTTGTTTGTGTTTACGAAAAGCTGATCTGTTTCTAAACCAATTGTCTCGTTATTATTTGGTGTAACATTAAGGAAATAAATACTTGAGAGCTCAACTGAAAAATTAATTTGTCTCATTCTTTCATTTGGTATCCAATTACCTGCCATATCTTTACACGTAATCCACATAGAATATTCACCATCTAAGTTTCCTCCATTTGATTGAGAAACTATAAATGAAGTTAATAAATATTTAGATAAAGGAGATCAAGTTTTATTTT
>CAZYEG010000123.1:0-4329 GCA_964646365.1 uncultured Methanosarcinales archaeon | reverse complement strand
GATAGTTGCCCGAAATGTCTAACTTTTCATGGAGTTATCGGGCAAAGCCGGAAAAATGAATGATAGAAACAGTTTATATCCATGACTTCACCCTCTGGATAATATCATATAAAAATAAAATGGGTATGTAATAATGCGAGTGCCTAATTTGTAAGAAAAATTCTAAGAGAAATCGTCCTCTTATATTGAGATTAAAATTCATCAAGCGTTTTTGTTTTGGTAAGATAATTTACTATTGTTGTACTTCCTGCAGTTCCACCAATTATTTTTTTTATGGAAATGAATTTCCCATCTGCAAGACGTTTAATTTTTCTCTGGAAAGTTTTGTATGTTGAGTTGCCTCCTTCTGCAGTATAAGCACGATAAATATCTCCGATTTTTTTACCAGAATTGTCTTTGGCAACCTTTAATATGAATTTGACTTCGTCGTCAAGCTCTTCAGAATCATTGACGGCAATACCGGCATAACTTTCAAGAGACTTGTTTACATCTTCAACTTCAACCTTTTTTTTGCTTTTACTTTCCGCAATAAGTGCTGCTTGACGTATAAGATAAAGACCTGTTCGTATATCTTTAAGTTGATATGTCTTTTTTGAAATAATCTTTAGAGTTTCCTCTGACCAAACACCATCAATGAAAGCATAACCGACTCTTTGCTTTAGTATACCATGTGTTTCAACTTCATTATATGGTGAAAATTCCTGAATTTGTGGTATTAATCTTGATTTAATTCTTTTATCAAGCCCAACAATCCACTCTTTATAGTTTGTAATCAGAACAATAGATTTACGATACACTTCCTCAAGAATTGTGTAGATAAAATCTGTATCTTCAAGTTTGTCTATTTCGTCTAGAACTAAAACAAGAGATTTTCTGTTGATCTTCTGGATGATGTGCTTCATTATATCGTCAGTCTTTTGATTAGTAAGAATGTTCATGCCTAAGACATCACACATCTCAAGAGCAATTTTGTATACTGTGTTTTTTTGCCAACAATTAATGTATAATGGGATTATATCTTCAGACTCTTCTTCAATCTCCTGTAGGATATGTTTAACAGCAACAGTCTTTCCAACTCCTGGAAGTCCGTGTAAAAGAACATTTTGTGCACTTTGTCCCGAGAATAATGGACGCATACATTTTGCAATGAATTTTTGTTGGGATTCTCTATATGGTACAAGTTTTGGAATAAAAGAAAAATCTAAAGCTACTTCGTTCTTGAATAGTGTCTGCCCATCACTTAACATGTCTTTAAAAATTCCCATATGGTTTTCCCTATTTCAATAAATAAATAGAATGTGGTTTTTAAGCTTTTTCCTCTGAATTATGAATCTTTAGGAATTATCTTCACCATCATGGACTTTCAAGACCTTTTCTTCATTATCGTCTTTAACTACCTTTTCTGCCTGTTTTTTACGGAAGTCTTCAAGCATTAAGTCATATCGGTGATCAAGATTTAGGATCTCTATCGCTGAGATTGCTGCATTGTCCGCACGATTAAGTCCTACCCAAAGTCCGTGTTCTGAATGCTTAAGAAGATTAATAGCGTATTCTACGTTATTTCTTTCTTCGCTTGCAGGACAATAAATGACTAATGCATCTGATTCTTCCACTTCCTCTTCTAGACCAACAAACTTTATGTTAATAGCATCAGAATCAATCTGTTCAGAATATTTTATGGTTGCTTCGAATTGATCAAGAATCTTTGCAGCCTTTTTGCTTAATGGATTGTCTTCTTTTGCCACGATATTGACATATTCATACTGTAGTTTCATTTTTAATGCATTTTTTGCTGCCACTTCTGCTTGATTTACTCCCACAGCCATGACAGGGATTCCTGGTGGCATCTGTATTATTGAAAGAAATGCATCAAGTCCGGAATAATTACTATGAACTGGAACTCCAATTACGGGCTTAGTTATCTTTGAAGCGATAACTCCTGGGAGATGCGCTGCAAGACCTGCGCCAGCAATGATACAAATATAATCGTGTTCTGCGTCTTCTTTAAGGATTTCTTCAAGGACATCTGGTGTTCTATGTGCAGAGCAAACTCTAAGTACATGACTAACTTTACTCTTGTCAAGCTCGTGTACGATTGACTTGTATACGTCTTTGTCTGATTTTGAACCAAAAATTACTAAAACTTTCTTGTTTATTGCATTTGTATTTTCTTCTTCCATTTTTTTACCCTCACGGATCTTAAAGTGTAATTTGTTTCACATCTAAATCATAGATATGATGCTTTCTGATAATGCTTATTATACAACAATTCTTCTGTTGCCTTTTTAATTGTTTCTTTATTATCTGTCTCAAATGTCCAGAGTATGCCTTGCTGCATCGAGTTGATATTATTAAGCCCAAGTTTTTTTAGCGTCTCGAGTAATCCGTCACAATCATTCTCTAGACTCTGGATTAGGACGGAATCCTCTCTTGCGAAATCTCCCTCAACAATCTCTGAAGTGTTTTTATTGGAATTAACTAAGACATCTGTCTTTACTGCTTTTTCTTTGAACTTTTTAACAGGCTCTTCATCTCCATCGATTGAGAACTTGTAGTATACAAGTCTTGAAAGTTTTTTTATTTCAGAGAATCCTAGTTCTTCAAGTGCATGAAATGTCGTTATCGCAGTTGTATCTGGGATCTTTAGTCCTACCAGAAGTGTTATTTCTGTCATCTTATTTTCCCTCCTCATTAGATTCAATAAATTTCTTCATCGACAAAAAGATCTTTGCTGCTGGAGCAAAACTTTCTCCATCTTCAAATGATTCTAATGGATGAAATTTTAACTGCCTTTTGAATGTTGCTCTCTCAGGATGAGGCATCATTGCTAGAACGTTTCCTTTCTTATTACTTATTCCTGCGATATTCAATTGTGATCCATTTGGATTAACTGGAAACTCATCTACGACCTCGCCCTCACTTGTTGAATACTTGAATATTATTTGATTATTCTTTTCAAGTTCCTCAATTATCTTTGGGTCGTCTGTTGTGAATCTTCCTTCTCCATGTGCAAGAGGCATCGGTACAACCTCGTCGTCCGCAAAACCAACAGTAAATGCACAATATGAAATTTAAATTTGTCCATGTGCAATAAAAACCAGAGACTTTTGGATTCTTGTTTGGTGCAAGAGCCATCTCGACATTTTCAATACCCAAATCTGGAACAAGTCCAGACTCCATAAGGACTTGGCAACCGTTACATATTCCGATGATTGGTTTTCCTAAAGCATCCATCTCTTTTAATGTAGCCATGATATTACTCTTTGCAGCAATTATACCTGCCCTAATTCTATCCTCATAACTCCATCCACCAGCAATAAGATAACCATCAAAAGATTTTATCTTATCGATTGGTTCATTCCATCTTACAATCTCGCAGTCCATCCCCACACTAGCAAGTGAGTATTTTGATTCATTCTCACAGTTTGTTCCTGGGAACATCATTACAGCAATTTTAGGATTACTTTTTTCGCTACTCATTTTAGCACCTCTGAAAAAGCGTTTCTCCACACGGTTTCTATTTCATCAACACCGATATCAATCTTGTCATTAACTTTAATGCTATTTCCTTCGACTTTACCAATTTTGATCAAATCAAGGTTGTTTTCTTTTGATAGATTCATAACTTCCTCTACACTTTCCTCTGAAACCTCAAGTACAAATCCAGAATTTTCAGTGAATAGATATTTATCAAGACGCAAATCGGTATCAGTGTTAATTATTGCCCCTTTCTTCCCGAGGATTGCCATCTCTGAGACTGTAGTTATCATCCCGCCATCGCTTATATCGTGACATGATTTAACAAGTCTCTTATCGATTGCATCAATAACAAAATATATCATGTTTCTTTCTTTTTCATAATCTATTGAAGGTAGAACTTTTCCAAGCTTACCAAAATTTTCAAGATATGCGCTTGCTCCAAGTTCGTCTTTTCTTTCTCCGATCATAAAAAGTGTAGAACCATTCTCTTTTAAGTCCATTGTTATTGCTTTACTATAATCTTCAATTACTCCAGCACATGCAATTATCGGACTAGGATCAACTGTTTTGCCATTTGCTGCTTGATTATAGAATGAAACATTTCCAGAAACAAATGGCACTGGACTTTTTTTGTCACCTTTCCATTTTAATTCATTTGCGGCCTTTGAAATTCCTTTTACACCTTCAACAAATTGCCAAAAATGTTCTGGATTTTCTGGGTTTCCATAGCATAGACAATCTGTCATACCTTGCGCTGTCGCACCAACTGCTGCAACATTTCTTATTGCTTCAAGAACAGAATGTTCTCCTCCAAGGTGTGGATTAAGCCTATTAAATCTCGGATTAGAG
>CAZYEG010000122.1:0-4418 GCA_964646365.1 uncultured Methanosarcinales archaeon | reverse complement strand
GAGTTAAAAGAATTAGTGATAAATATGTCAACAAACATTCTGTAATTCTTGATTATCATAAAGCTGGCTACACAGCAAATGCGATTGTTGCGATAAAAGCTAGAGAAAGAAAAAATGAATTATTTGATTTTCTAAAGGAAGACAATAACGTGAATTCGCTTTTTCATACAAATAGCGACTTTCATTTTCTCGTTGAACTTGTATGTAAAGACAACTTGGAATTGTATTCTAAACTTGATAATTTAAAGAATGTGTATGGCTGCGAAGTTACTCCATATCATATACTAAAGACGGAGGAAAGGGAAAAATTTATTCCCAAATAAGGTGATAAAATGAAACTTGATAAAATTATGGAAACAGCAAAATCTGCTATTACAAGGGGGGCACTTGGATTAACACTTGCTGGAGGAGGGCTTAACGATGCTGTTGCAGAAGAAACGCACGAAGATAGAAAAGAAAAAATAGAGTTTATCAATAACTCTGGTGTAAACTATGCATGGTCAAGATCATTAAATGGATCATATGATCATTACAGTTGGGACGTAGGTGTGCACCCTTGGTGGAGCGAAGGGCATGAAGGATTCTCTTCAGCGAATAATAGTTTAGTTCCTGATTTTGAACATTTACGTAACAAAGGAGTAAATCTTGCAAGAGTTTTCCTATTTGGTGATCTTCGAACAGGAGTTGAGTATGATGCAGAAGGAAAAATAACTGGACCTGACAAATATGCTTTCCAAGATATACAAAAATTATTAGACACTGCAGATGAAAATGGTATAGATTTAATTCCAGTTCTTTTAGATTATAAAATTGCTGACGGAGTTCAATACGAAGGCAATAAATTAGTTGGTGAGCATGTAGATATTGTTACTGATCCTGGCAAAAGGGAAGCTTTTCTTGAGAACATTGTTAGACCTTTTGCAAAACAATTTGGAAATCATACAAGCATAAAATATCTTGAATCAATGAACGAACCTGGAGAAGCACATGGAGTGACAGATGCTTTGATAAGATATTTTAATGAAGAAATAATAAGGGTGTTTAAAGAAGAGGCGCCTAATAAGCCAGCCACTATGGGGGTATATAATACTGACCGCCTTGAAGCACTTGGCAATGACTCTACCGATGTAACTCAAGTTCACATGTATCCAACACGGACTCTTAACGCTAATACTCCTGCATCAAATATATCTACAAATCCTGTTCTTATAGGAGAAATTAATTCAAGTGATATAGCAAACGTAATGGAAACTGCTTTTGAAAATGGATATATAGGAGTACTACCGTGGAGCGTTAACAAACCATATTCTGATGGGACTTCTTTTAGTGATATTGAAGATGAATTCCAAAAAGTTGTTGAAAGAATATATGCAGAAGCACATGAAGATTTAGAAGTTACATCTTTTGGACATGATTGGTGGGGAGATACAATGTATGTGCAAGGAACCTTTAGTGACGTAACTTACTTAATTGAAAAGTGTACAAACTTAGCAGAAAATATATGGACACCACATGAAAAATTTGAAGGGTATGATGTTGTTACAACATTAACAACAAGAACCGACGGTAATCCTGGATATTTTAGAATAACTGCAAGTCCTTCTAGAGATTATTCAGATATTCCTGATGCAAGAAGCACTTCAAGAATAACAAGACCTACGCCGTGGGTTGAAATGGAACAACCATATGTTACTATATCAAATGGTGTTACAACATTAAATGCAGATTATACAATCTTTGGTGTAGAAAAAGATATTGAATTAGATAAGAGTCTTTTAGGTGATAGAGGAGTATGGCCATTTGACAATCATTATTCATGGGGAATCGATGCGGGGTCTGTCACACCCACAAATGGAAATGGTGAAGCAGTATTTAATGGAAGAGAATATGTAACTGCATCAGTACAAGGGAATTTGTCTGTTATAATTCCTGAATCAGGGAATAATAATTTTGATGTGGGAATACTTGTTGTTGGATCAGATGGACGCAGAGGAATAAGCAATGTTTACAATATCAAACCAGAAGATTTTCAGGTAATTGAATAAACATTACCGAGAACAAATTAGAGAAATAAAATAGCGATAGCTATAAATACCGACGAATAAAATGAAAATAAATACAATTATAATGGCTGCAGGCCAGGGAACAAGGTTAAAACCATTGACAAAAGTCACACCTAAACCTTTAGTCGATCTTGGAAAAACTGATGAAGTAAGACCAGTAATGCACTTTATCTTAAATCAAGTTCGAGATTTATACAATAACGGTGTCGATGGGACTTGTTATCTAACAGTTAGCCAACGACACGAAGATATGTTTAAAGATTTCTTGAACACACAAACTATAGATTATAATTTAGAATTGTTAGTAGAAAGGCCAGATGACAATAGGCTTCCAGGTTTTGCTGGTGGCTTAATGAATGCTTTAGACACAGTCGTTCCTTATGACGATGGTGTCTTAGTAATGGCTGGTGACGGAATTAGTTCTTTACGATTATCTGACCTGGCTAATCTGTACGAACAAAATCCTGATTCCCCTGTAATGGCGTTCTATAAATTAGCCAACAAAACAGACGCAATTAGAAATTATGGTATTGCATATGTTGATCCAGACACACATGATGTATTAGATTACGAGGAGAAACCTGAACTTCCTCGTCATGATTTAGCAAATGTTACTAACTATATAATTCGAAGACAGGATGTTGAAAGTATTGCTAGCATAATTGCAAAAGCAGGTAGTGCTGACATTGAAATAATGGAATGGATTGCAAACGATGACCCAAATACAACAGTAAAAGGACACATCTTTGGGGCAGCAGAATCTGACTACTGGTTTGATATTGGTTCTCTTGAAAAATATGCTGAAGCTGTGGGGTATATAGAAACAAATGGCATCTAGCGCATCCCGCCGTGGAGCAGAAAGCCCTTACGTTTCAATAGTTTTAGGAACAAGACCGGAAATCATAAAAATGGCTCCATTGATTAAAGAATGTGAAGCCAGAGATCTGGATTATTTTGTAATACATACCGGACAACATTATAATCATGACCTTGACGGTGTTTTCTTTGATGAGTTGGGGTTGCCACAACCAAAATACAACCTGGGTGTTGGTTCTAATTCCCACGCTAGAACAACTGCAAATATTATGGTCGGAATTGAAGACATATTAACTGCTGAAGAACCAGATGTTATTCTTGTGCAGGGTGATACCAATTCAGTTTTAGCTGGTGCAATAACTGCATCAAAATTGCCTACTAAAATTGGGCATGTCGAAGCGGGACTTAGATCTTATGATAGGAGCATGCCTGAAGAAGTAAATAGAAAGCTTACTGATGATATTTCTGACTATTTATTTTGTCCAACTGACAATGAAAGACAGAATTTACTAAATGAAGGAATTGATGAATCAAAAATCCATGTTACCGGGAATACTATTGCTGATTCTATTGCACAAAATCTAGCAATTGCTCGTGCACATTGTCAGTATGATGTACCTGATAATTATTTTGTACTTACTTTACATAGACAAGAAAATGTTGATAATAAAAATCGGTTTCTATCTATGTTGCAGGGTGTCGATGATGTCTATAAAGAATGTGGTAAAACAATATTGTTCCCTGCTCATCCAAGAACTGTTGCTAGAATGTCAAGTTATGGTGTTGCCGTTCCTGCAGGGGTAGAAGTTGTCGCTCCACTTGGGTACTTAGATTTTCTTTACATGTTAGGAAATGCGGAACTTGTCATGACAGATTCTGGAGGGATACAAGAAGAAACATGTATCATGAATGTTCCATGTGTAACTTTGCGTGATAACACTGAGCGTCCAGAAACTGTTTATGTCGGAGGGAATATTTTAGCAGGAAGTAATCCTAATAGAATTCTAACCTGTACCATGGACATGCTGAACAGAACACCAGACTGGTCTCATCCTTACGGAGTAAATGTTTCTCAAAATATTGTTGATATAATTCAGGGGGATTAAAATGCAAGACGAACTATTATATGAAGATCAAATTGAGGCCGAAGATTTAGAAGAAATTATTTCAGGATTAAAACAATGGATAACCGAATCTGGAATTCAAAATACCGAGGGTAAACATAGTGGAAGCTTTAATTCTTGGTTTAATATTGCACAAGAAGACTATGGTTTTGTATATTCGGAAATTACTGGGTATGGGATGACAACATTAATTTTTTTAGATGAAGTTGAAAAAGCAAAAGTTGCTGCAGACTGGATAATTGGTGAATCTATGTGTAAAGATGGGTTTGAAAAAGGCGGTGTTAAAACAAGTTTTAAAGTAAAAAAAGATGATACGGCAAGAAAATTATTTGATGATACTGTTGTTTGTACATTTGATACGGGTATGGCATTAAATGGAATGGCAAACCTATATAACACAAGAGGTGGAGGATCT
>CAZYEG010000121.1:0-4431 GCA_964646365.1 uncultured Methanosarcinales archaeon | reverse complement strand
TTAGAAAAATTGCGGCTTTTGAAAGAGTCACTATACAATTGTCTTTAGACAGATCACTGGAATGTCCAGGTTTTGAATATGCTGTTAGTGTATAAGAACTATAACTCTTATGCTTGTTCACAAATTTAAGTTCTGTTGGTTCGCAAACAATTGCGTGTTTAATCCCTTTAATATACTTTGATGAAACAAACTTCTGTGCACCAAACGCAGCTATTTCTTCGTCCGCTGTAAATACAACCATCAAGTTTTTTGGCTTGGCACTTTCAATTGCCTTAAGCACACAATAAATATTTCCTTTATTGTCACATGTACCAAGACCATATGCTTTGCCGTCTTTGATCTTAAGCTTTAATGGATCTGTATCCCATTTGCCTGATGGCTTAACTGTATCACTATGAACACATATTAAAAATTCTGGTTTGCCAAATATTCCAATTATATTATTATTCTGCTTTATTATATTTGCACCTAGTTTTTTTAGATACTTACAGATAACAGAATTAACTTTTGTATAGTCTCCAGAATAACTGTCCGCAAGAAGGTCTTTAAGAAGTTTCATAATTACACCCCTAGAACCTTCATCATGAGCGCCTTTTGGGCGTGCATTCTATTCTCTGCCTGCTGAAATACTAAAGATTTTTCAGAATCAATAACTTCATCTGTTACTTCCTGTCCACGTATCGCTGGCAAACAATGTAGGAAATATTTGTCACCAATTAATTCTTTATTTACTTGATACGGTTTTAATTTAGAAATATATTCTTCCTGAGCATCTTCATTCCCCATTGAGACCCAAGTATCAGTATACATAAAATCCGCAACAATATCTTTTGGATCCTCATACCATGCGTCCGGTTCAATAATTGGTTTAAGATCCTTTGGAGTTGAAACAACTATCTTAATTCCAAGTTTTTTACAGATTAAAATTAAAGAATTGCATACATTATTACCGTCGCCAACGTATGAAACTACTGCGTCTTTTTTTGTTTCAAAAACAGTCATCATATCAGCTAACGCCTGGCAAGGATGATACGTATCACTAAGCGCATTAATTACTGGGACTGATGACGATTCACACATTGCATTTATTGTATCCTGCGAAAAAACACGTGCACAAATCAGATCTACATAACCTGCAAGACATTTCACTTCATCTTTCAGTCCTGCTTTCTTTGCATGTGTTTTTTTCGAATCAATAAATATTGCCTGACCACCTAATTGTGTTATACCACTTTGGAAAGATACACTTGTACGCAAAGATGGCTTTTCAAACCACATCCCAAGAATTTTTCCTTTTAATGCTTGGTTATACTTCTCTGGATTATTCTTCATATCTATACCTAACTCAATGATTTCTGTAATCTCTTCTTTGCTAAGTCCTTCTAAATTTGGTATATTCATATTTTCAAATATTTTGAATACGCTTTTAGACGTAAAGCATTCAACTTAATGAATCCTTTAGCATCTTTCTGGTCATAGTCTCCATGTACATCCATAGATGCAATGTCTTCTGAATAAAGACTATTTGGTGATTCTCGTCCAACAATAGTAATATTACCTTTGTATAAAGCAAGTTTTACTTTACCTGTAACATTCTCTTGACTCTTATCAAACGCAGCCATCATAAATTCCATTTCTGGTGCATACCAAAAACCATTGTAGATTAATTGTGCGAATTTTGGAATCATCTGGTCACGAAGTAGTTTCACTTCACGGTCCATAGTTAGTCCTTCAAGATCAAGATGTGCTTGTAGTAATATTGTACCGCCAGGCGTTTCATAAACACCACGCGACTTCATACCAACAAACCGGTTCTCAACCATGTCGATTCTTCCTACTCCGTTTTCTCCGCCAACTTTGTTTAAGTGTAATAACATTTTAACTGGATCTGTAATTCCATCTACTTTTACTGGAATACCTTCTTTGAATTCAATTTCAACAACTGTTTCCTTGTCTGGCGCGTCCATTGGATCGACAGAGTATTCGAACATCTCTTTTAATGGCTTTGCGTTTGGATCTTCAAGCATTCCAGCCTCAAAAGAGATATGCATTAGATTGTCATCAGAACTCCACGGTTGTGTTGATGTTGCCTTTACTTCAATATTATTTTCTTTTGCGTAATTTAGAAGATCTGTTCGTCCTTGAAATTTTGCTAAGAACTCATCATCTTTCCAAGGTGCAATTATTTTTACATCAGGCATTAATGTCATTGCTGCAAGTTCAAACCGTACTTGATCGTTACCTTTTCCAGTTGCACCATGTGAAATTATTTTTGACCCTTCTTTCTTTACAATTTCTATATGTTTTTTTGCGATTAAAGGCCTTGCTAAAGATGTTCCTAACAAATATTTTCCTTCATAGACTGCATTACCTTTAATTGCAGGAAAAATAAAATCTGTTACAAACTCTTCTTGTAAGTTTTCTACGTAAACTTTTGAAGCTCCGATTTTCAAAGCTTTTTCTTTGACTTTTTCAAAATCTTCTGGCTGGCCTACATCTGCAACGTAAGCTATTACTTCATAGTCTTTGTCTAAAAGCCACTTTAAAATGCATGATGTATCGAGTCCACCTGAATATGCGAGTATTACTTTTTCTTTCATAAATATCACCTAAGTATTAGAATAAGAGTTTTATTTATAAAGGTAGTGACTAAAATGATACATTTCAGACTATAATGTCCTATATAGAACATTTCCACCGGTAATTTGTGGTATTTTGTATCTTCTTTTTCTCGATAAAACCTTGTTTTACTAAAGAATTAAAGGTTTGAATCCATAAACGGTCGTGGGAGTTTATGAAAGACTGAGATGCCCACTGGTTTTTGTATTGATATTGAAAAATCTGCTTTATATGGTGTGCTCTGTCTAATTTTTTATCGTCTTTTTTCATTAATCAAACAACTCATCAAATTCCTTCTGATTCATTGTTTTATAACCATTTTTTTTGATATGTTTTTCATATTTAGCATCTAACTTTTTTAATTCACTTTCTAATATCATTATGTCACCTTTTTATCATATTATGTGATTTAGAATAAATAAAGCTTTCTTTTCAATTTAAAAATAGTTAATTTTAAAAACAGCGTAAGTTTTCTTTAAATTCTTGCTGACGTGGGACAATCTGGTACTCCGCCGGCCTTGAGAGCCGGTTTGCTTTGCATATCCCAGTTCAAATATCAAAGTGGAGCTTTGATGCTCAAACTTTGTTTGAAAGTCTGGGCGTCAGCGTTTTATTTCTTAAATTTAAATTACATACCAGATAAAGGCTTAACAACCATCCGTCTTAATCCGTGACATTCTGGATGTTTTAATAAACAATCAGTACAATATCTTATTAATTCCCCTTTTAGATGTCCTCTGATGGCATAATTCTCTTTATTTAACTCCACATTACAATCAGTACATTTTACCATTTTTATAATTCCCCCCTCTCGTAGAATTAGTTAGATTTGTAGGTTTATAAATGGTTTGTTTAATTAGCAAAAAATAAGAAATTTATTTTATATTTGTTAACAACAAATCATTCACTGCACATACAGCTTGTTCTACAGGTCTTTCTTTTGCTTGCACATCCCACTCACCTTTATTCATGATGTCAGTAACATAAAATATTGATGCACATTTAACACCTCTATAAGAAGATACAGTATATAATGCGGAAGCTTCCATTTCTGAACAAATAACTCCAGAAGGTGCAACAATTTCAGCCTCTAATCTCCCAATATCAACCTTCCCGGTTTCCCCATTTAGGTCTAAATCTAGCATATTACCACGTAGAAGTAAGAAAATATGCCTAAATTAATAAATTTATGGATAGAAATCGTTTTTCAAGAAAAAAGAATAAAAAAAATTACATCTGTCCTGTTTCTACATATCTCTTCATAAGTCTTTCAATTACAATATGAGGAGTAAATCCCTTACGCGAACACGCTTTAACAAAAGAATCATATGTTTCTCTACCTACGTTGTAATCTATGTGCATAATGTTTTTTACATATCAAAGAGGAATATTTAAACGTTTCTATCTCCGGGTAGTGAAAATATATCTAATCTTCAAATTCAAGATACGCAAGATTCTCAGTTAAAATTACATGTAAAGAAATATTTTGCTCTTTAAGAAAATCCATTCCTAATATAGAAGGTAATGTCTCTGCTATCTGTATCTTTTTTTCAGAAGTCTTTGTCGTTTTCAAAGCAGATAAATTAACATTAAGAACATGGCATCCTTCATCTTCTTTTAATAGAAACATCTTTATTTTAGGAAGAAAAACCTTGTTAAATCTGGAACCACCAAAATCAACATTCACACCATCTGCAACTGCTGCTTCGTGTCCATATTCCATAACCATATTTTGATTAAAGAATCCAATCGTATGCATTGAAGGTGTTGCTGTAAGTCCAAGTAAGAATGCATCAAAATAATCTAATACTT
>CAZYEG010000120.1:0-4507 GCA_964646365.1 uncultured Methanosarcinales archaeon | reverse complement strand
TGGAACCGTGGGACGGACCTGCAGCTGTAGCTTTTACTGACGGAAGATACGTTGGTGCTATTCTTGACAGAAATGGTCTTAGACCTGCAAGATATATTCTTACAAACTCTGGTCAGATCTATATGGGATCGGAAGTCGGTGTTGCTGATCTTGATATAAAGGACGTAAAAGTGTCTGGTAGACTTGAACCAGGAAAAATATTCTATGTCGATACTGAAGAAGGCAAGATTGTTGATGATGAAGAGATCAAAGATGCAGTATCAACACAAAAAGATTATTCTGCATGGGTAAAAGATAACCTTTTGGATCTGAATGAGTTAGAAAAACCAGAAAGCACAGAAGAAAAAAGCAATCCGTTCAAACTCATGAAAACTTTTGGTTATTCAAGAGAAGATGTGAGACTGATACTTGCAGATATGGCTCAAGTTGGGACAGAACCTACTTATTCAATGGGGAATGATTGCCCACACGCGATTCTATCACATAGACCAAAATTACTTTATACTTATTTTAAACAATTATTCGCTCAGGTTACAAATCCAGCAATCGATCCAATCAGGGAAAAGATTGTAATGAGCATGAGAAGTTTTGTTGGGATGCAACATAACATATTAGAAGAGAACCCGCTTCATGCTAAGAAGATTGATGTAAAAGAACCAATACTTTTTGATGATGACTTGAAAAAGATTATTAATATCAAAGAAGATGGTTTTAAATCTAAAATTGTAAGCACACTATTTGACGTCGAAGATGAAACTGATTTTCTAAAAGCCATTGACAGGATCTGTGAAGAGACTGAAAAGGCAGTCGAAGATGGATATACATTTGTTATTTTATCAGATAAGGGAGTAAATGAAAATAAAACCGCTCTTCCTGCACTTCTTGCAATGGGGGCTGTGCATCATCATCTGATAAGAAAAGAAAAAAGAACCAGAATTGGAATAATTCTTCAGACTGCTGAACCTAAAGAGGTACATCATTTTGCATTACTATTCGGATATGGTGCTGACTTAATCAATCCATATATGGCTTATGAAACCATCAGACAAATGGTTAGCGAGAATCTTATCAATGTTGATGAAAAAGATGCATTGAAGAATTATAGAAAAGCGCTTAACAAAGGAATATTAAAGATTCTTTCAAAGGTAGGCATCTCAACACTTAGAAGCTATCGGGGCGCACAGATCTTTGAGGCACTTGGTATACATGATGAAGTGATTGAAAGATGTTTTGCTGGCACTCCTTCAAGAATCGGTGGAGCTGATTTTGATATTATCAGAAAAGAAACTATTATGAGACATAAAGAAGCGTTTAATGAAAAAGTAGAAAGCTTTAGTGGTCTTGACACTGGCGGATGCTATCAATGGAAAAAAGATGGAGAATATCACCTCTGGAATCCAGAAAGTATTGCAACGCTTCAACATTCTACAAAGAATTCTGATTATCATATGTATAAACAATTTGCAAGCTTAATTAATAATCAATCAAAAAATCCTGCAACACTAAGAGGACTTTTAAAGTTTAAAGAAACAGAAAAAATACCGATTGAAGAAGTTGAACCAGCTGAAGATATCATGAAAAGATTCGTGACTGGCGCAATGAGTTTCGGTTCAATATCTAAAGGTGCTCATGAAAGTCTCGCTGTTGCAATGAACAGAATAGGTGGGAAATCAAATACTGGAGAAGGCGGTGAAGATACTGCAAGATTTGTGCCACTTCCAAACGGAGACTCAAAAAGAAGTGCAATCAAACAGGTTGCTTCAGGAAGATTTGGTGTAACCATAAACTATCTATCTAATGCAGATGAAATTCAAATCAAGATTGCACAAGGTGCAAAACCAGGAGAAGGCGGGCAATTACCAGGACACAAAGTATCTGCAACAATCGCAAAAGTAAGATACACAACCCCAGGTGTTACATTAATATCACCGCCACCACATCACGATATCTATTCAATTGAAGATCTTAAACAATTAATCTTTGACCTTAAAAACACAAATCCAGCTGCAAGAATAAGCGTCAAACTTGTTTCAGAAAATGGAGTCGGCACTATTGCTGCTGGAGTTGCAAAAGGGTACGCAGATATGATACTTATTTCAGGAGGAGATGGCGGAACAGGCGCATCTCCACTTACATCACTTAGACATGCTGGTCTTCCATGGGAACTTGGACTATCTGAAACTCATCAGACTCTTGTGATTAATGGACTTAGAAGTAGAGTCAGAATACAGACAGACGGTCAGATGAGAACAGGAAGAGATGTTGTGATTGCCGCTTTGCTTGGTGCAGAAGAATATGGATTTTGTACTTCTGCTCTTATTGTAATGGGTTGTGTCATGCTTAGACACTGTCATCTTAACACATGTTCACTTGGAGTTGCAACACAGGATGATATGCTTCAAAAAAGATTCCAAGGTGATGTTGAACACGTAGTTGATTTCATGAAATTCGTCGCCGAAGAATGCAGAGAAATAATGGCAGAACTTGGTATAAGAAAAATCGATGATCTGGTCGGAAGAACAGACCTACTTGAATTAAATAAAGCGATTATTCCATGGAAGGCATCAAAACTTGATTATTCAAAAATACTATTCAACGTAAAAACTGACAAGAGGGAAGAAGTATACTGCACAAAAAAGCAGAATCACGAAGTTGATAATGTTCTTGACAAAAAACTTATCGAACTTGCAAAGCCTGCAATAGAAAATAATGAAAAAGTCAATGAAGAAATTGAAATAAAGAATCTTGACAGGACAACTGGAGCAATGCTTTCAGGTGCAATCTGTAAGGCTCGAGGAGAAGGAGCATTTAATGATGATACAATTCACTTTAAGTTCAAAGGGTATGCTGGACAGAGTTTTGGTGCGTGGTTAGCTAAAGGAATTACATTTGAACTTGTTGGGATGTCAAACGATTATATAGGAAAAGGGATCTCTGGCGGGAAAATAATTGTGTATCAAGATTCAAGAGCACCTTACGTACATGAAGATAATGTAATCGTTGGTAATACTACATTTTATGGTGCAATATCTGGAGAGGCATACATCAGAGGGAAAGCTGGAGAAAGATTCTGTATAAGAAACTCTGGTCTTTATGGTGTTGTTGAAGGTGTTGGCGATCACGGCTGCGAATATATGACTGGTGGTAAAGTTGTAATCCTTGGAGAAACAGGAAGAAACTTTGCTGCAGGAATGTCTGGTGGAGTGGCATATGTTTTAGATGAAGATAACACATTTGAAAAAAGATGTAACAAAGAGATGGTTGATCTTGATAAATTAGAAGATGATGATATAAAAACTCTAAAAACACTTATTAATAATCACTTAAAATACACAAAAAGTCCTGTTGCTGAAAAAATACTGAATAGTTTTGATGAATACATTGGTAAATTTGTAAAAGTTATACCTGTGGAATACAAAAAAATAATTGAAGCAAAAAAAACTGGACTAAGCGAGGTCTCGGACGGATAAAATGGGCGATCCAAAAGGTTTCATGAAGATCAAGAGGAAGACTTGTGAATACAGACCAGTAGATGAGCGTGTAAAAGACTATAAAGAAGTTACAGCTCCGGTATGTAAAAACCTATCAGTTGAACAATCTTCAAGATGTATGGATTGTGGTACACCTTTTTGTAACTGGTCGTGCCCAATTGGCAATTATATTCCTGAATGGAATGACCTAATGTGTAAAGGAAAACATAAACTTGCATACGAACTACTCGCTCAGACAAATAATTTCCCTGAATTTACTGGAAAACTTTGTCCTGCACTATGCGAACATTCATGCGTACTTGGAATCAATGACGATCCTGTGACAATCAGGGAAGATGAACTTTGCATTATTGAAAATGCTTTTAATAATGGATGGGTAAAAACAGAAGTCTCTAAAAAAACAGATAAAAAAGTCGCTATAATCGGATCAGGTCCTGCAGGACTTGCAACTGCTGACCAATTAAATAAGGCTGGGCATAAAGTGACCGTCTTTGAAAAAGATGAAAAGGTCGGTGGAATACTCCGGTATGGTATACCTAATTTTAAACTTGATAAAGAATTAATCGACAGAAGAGTAAAAGTAATGGAAGATTCTGGAGTTGAGTTTAAGACTGAAAGTGATGTCAGTAAAGATATAACTAGCAACTTTGATGCTGTATGTTTAGCGACAGGATCAAGAGTGCCAAGAGATATTGCAATTGAAGGTAGAGATCTGAAAGGAATACATTTTGCTATGGATTATCTTATGCAAGCTACACGAAAGATGGTAGATGGTAAAGATTTTTCTGATGAAGTAAATATTGATGCTAAAGACAAAAATGTTGTCGTTATAGGCGGTGGAGATACTGGGTCTGACTGCGTTGGAACTGCAAACAGGCAGGGCGCAAAAAGCGTAACGCAGATAGAGATCATGCCAAGACCTGGAGAAGACAGAGCAAGTGGTAATCCATGGCCAGAATACGCTAAAGTTCTTAAAACATCATCAAGTCATAAGGAAGGCGCAGAGAGAGAGTGGG
>CAZYEG010000119.1:0-4512 GCA_964646365.1 uncultured Methanosarcinales archaeon | reverse complement strand
AGAGTTGATTGACACACTTAATGATGAATTAGGTTCTGATGATGTACGGTTTTATCCAGGTGTTAGTTATCGTCATATCATGATTCTCAAAGGAGAAAAATTCTCTAAAGATATTGAATCGTTTCCACCGCACGATCATCCAGGGGAAGCTTTCAAGAAGTGGCTTATCAAAGGAGACTCTTTTACATCTCACTTTGTTAACGATTTGATTATGAAATCCAATTCTATTCTTGAGAATCATCCAATCAATCTAAAAAGAGCTGCGTCAGGAAAGGATAAAGCAAATTACATCTGGCCTTGGTCACAAGGTGTAAAACCAAACATGGAAAAGTTTTTTGACAAGTTTGGTAAGAAAGGTGCAGTTATCTCAGCAGTTGATTTAATCAATGGTATTGGCAAGTATGCAGGTTTTGATGTCGTGCGTGTCGAAGGTGCAACCGGGTTATATGATACTAATTACGAAGGCAAGGCCGACGCTGTTATTGAATCATTAAAAGATCACGATTTTGTTTTCTGTCATGTTGAGGCATCTGATGAAGCAGGTCACGAGGGAGATTTTGATCTAAAAGTAAAAACAATTGAATATTTAGACGGTCGGCTAATTGGGCGTGTGCTTGAGAACATTGGTGATGATGTAGCGATTGCTGTTCTTCCGGACCACTTTACACCATGTGAAAAAAAGATTCACACTAGGGAAGCAGTACCTTTTACAATTTTAAAGCCTGGAGTTGATGGTGATTCTGTTAATAAATTTGATGAAGAATCTATAAAAAATGGAAGTCTTGGTCTCGTTTCTGGAGAAGAATTTATTAAAACATTTTTTAATTGATTTGGTATCTTTTCATTATAATAGTATACATAAATGGTAACATTTAAATAATATAAATTCTAGAATTAACATAAAATGGCAGAAAAAAAGAGAGGTAAGACTAAATTTACCTATTTTCAACTTCTAATGGACACATTCAAAGAAATCGATTTGAGTTATCTTAAAATTATTGCACTTGAGATATTGTTTGTTTTGATACTAAGTTTACTCATTGGCGGCGGGATGTCGTTATTTAGTAAAAATCTTGAGCCGCTTTTGGAACTACAAAGTCTTGAGTTAGTCAGTGGTCCTGAAAAGTTACTAGATCTCAATTTTAATCCAAATGTGATACTGTTTTTTATGCTGATTATTCCATTGGTAGCTGTTATAGGCATCGTTTTAAATTTTACAATCACTAAAGGTTTTCAGTATCCATGGTCTATGTGTGGGAAGGCTAGTAAGGTGATGTTTAAGAAATTCTTATTTTTCAATATTGTTTACTGGTTAGTATCCAGTTCTATTGTAATTTTGTTAATGATTATACTAGTGTTTACGTACTTGTTAGCATCAGCAGGAACACTCTTTGTTTATCTAAACCTCTTTTTTGGAATTTTAATATTTTTTATAATTCTTGGATTTATGTATATGAAATGTATAGGAAATATTATACTTTTTGATGAAGGGAAATCAAACGTAAAAAAGATGATCAAGACATCTTTAAAAGTTCATTATTTTATTCCATACTTAATAGTTGTTTTTATTCTGTTTGTATTGCTTTTTTGGATTACAAATTTCTCAGTGATAGTCCAGAAAGCGGTTTTAATTTGTTATATGTTATTTACAATAACATTCACACGTAAATTTTTTATTAAATTAGTGAGGAAGATAAATGGCTAAAGGACAAGTTACGGTTTTTCTCTTACTTGGAATAGTTCTGATAGTTCTAACGGGACTTGGTTTCTATCTTTATCAACAATCTATAAGCTTCACTGATACCGAACTTGAAAAGCAAACTGAAGTTGCAGATTCTGGAGTGCGTGGACAAATAAAATCGTATGTGGACAATTGTTTAAAGCGTGCAACACTTGAAGGTCTCGATATTATGAGCAAGCAAGGTGGATACATTAATATCCCTGCGGGTGTTCCCTATTTGCCAATCAATGGTAGTAATATTCCCTATTGGTATGATGGACAGAATGATTATTCCCCGAGTCCAGACATGTTAATTAATCAATTAAGACGACACATTGATTATAAAGTAGTATTTTGTATTGCAAATATGGGGATGGATATGGCTAACCAAGGTGTAATAATCCAGAACAGTAACACGCGTACTGATATCGACCTTGGTCCAAAGGTCATGGTTACTTTTAATACTAATTTGGAAGCAAAAACAAATGATGAAAAATATACATTTGACAAATTTTATTACGAAGTACCAATAAATATACCACGATTATTCTCACTGTTAATTAATATGCACAAATCTCAAAACAGTGTAAACTTTTTGGAGCTATACACAGATAATGTAATTTTAATTAATGCTTGGTTGCCCGCTGGAGAGTTGATGCCATATTATGATATGGATCTACGGTTGTTTGGCAATGCTCAGTATCAATGGGGAGAAGCGGCTTCAAAATTAAAAATGAGAGAGATACTTGCAGAGAATATTCCTCTTTTAAGAATTATTAACACAAAGTCAAAAAATGATGCATGGGAAAATCACCCATGGACAGCTTACCAATTTTTTAGTGGAGAGTTCCCAAATACAAGAGTTGATTTTGAATATGATAGTTCTTGGGCAGATCCCGATAGTGTTTTTGAAATTGTACAGGATCCAAATATGAATAGTATATCAACGTTGTTATCTGTGTTACCAATAATTAATATGAACGAATATCGTGCAAGGTACTCTGCACAGTATCCTGTACATTTCGTAATTACGGATGAACCATCAGCATCAATTTTAGTAGATTACTCTGATTATGATGAGAGTGGCGAATATGGGTGGTCATATCTAGAGAAAGTTATGTATAACTATAATGAAGGAGGACTTCTTAATTCATACATAACTCAGCGTCAACAAGATATTCAAAATTCATTTGACACAATGATTCAAAACTCAACAGTTATTCAATCAGTATTAACGGATAACTTCACATCAACATATAACTTATCACTTCTGTTAGGATACTGCACAAATTATCTTAATGATTCAGGTACAGTCACAGAAGTTTTCACGGTTAAAAATCAATTGACTGATGACCCAATAGAAGGTGTAGATGTATATGTGAAATGCTCAAGCATATCAACGACATGTTATCAGGGCGTAACTGCAGTAGATGGAACAGTCGAAGTCAATTTGCCAAATTGTACAGGAAACGTTTCAGTAATACTAGATAGCGCAAATATTGGATATCTAGACGTTGCCATTGACCTAGTTTCTTTAAATACAACTTACTACATAAGTCCGCCAATAAATGTAACTTTTGATTTTGAAAAAATAATTGCATATGATCTTGTAGATGGTTATACAAATTCAGGAACACCAAGACTGAATAGAGAACCAATGGTAATGACTGATGAGTTAATGGTTACTATGACTGGTCCTGGCGAGTATAACAATTTCTTAATATATCCTATAAATGAGACATTTTTGTTAAAACCAGGATTGTATAATTTTTCAACAACGCTCATGAGTAATGTTACGATTCCGCCGATGTTATCGCCAAATGGATCAGTTCTCGCAACAGGATATGCAGGTCAATTTCTAATGGGAAGCTTCTCTTTGTCAAAAGAGATTTTGCCAGTAAATGAAGGCGCAGAATTTTTAATACCTATATTGTCATATGTAAAACCTTCTGAAGTTGAAAGCTATAGCGATGTTTTTATGATTACAGTTGATGAAAACCGATCATTAATTTATAATTTGACAGACATTTTACCATACGAAGAATACGAAGAATATATGGAGATACGAGAAAGATGAAAATTCCTAAAAAAACATTTGCAACATTTTGTATAGTACTTTTATTAACGATACCACTATATGTTACATCAGTCTTTGGGGCAACCGTTGAGACAGCGTGTAATGATAGAATAGAAAATCTTGAATCACGAATAGATGAAATTAATGATTGGATTGAAGCTCTTTCCAAAATTGCATTAATAAGTTTTACGGTTTACACAGTTGTAAAGACAATTTCTTTGCTACTGTCTGGGATTGCAGGAATATTTGATTGTCTTTGTGCAACTAATATCCCGTTGCTTGCTTGGTCATGTGCAATTGGAGAGATAGTAAATAAGGCAAAAGTTGCTGTGGATACAGCAACAGCAGGGTGGCTTATTCCAGTATCATGTTTTCTTACTGATGGTTTCTGTGGTAACTGTGGGAAACAATTTTCAACAAATGAACAAAGCGGCGCTGCAGGTGGCGTTGGTGGGAATCTTGCAAACGCTTACGGCGGGCTTGATCCATTTTCCAGTTGGGTATCTTCAGTTCTATGTGTTTCTCTTACGGGAATGATTCATAATGCAAAGAAATATTTGAACATATTACAGGCGCATCAATGTTGTTTAGAAAATGCATGTGATGCATCGTCAACAACGATGAGTCAAATAAGTACTTGCATCGATTCGCATGAATACAACATCTGTGTTTTTATTAATGGTGGGATATTGACAGTATTTTCACAGATTATTTC
>CAZYEG010000118.1:0-4519 GCA_964646365.1 uncultured Methanosarcinales archaeon | reverse complement strand
TTGCGGTCAGCAAGAAGGCCATTGCCGCGGACCAGAAATATCTTGATTTTGCTGACGATTTTGAAAACACATTTGTATTCCAGGAAGTAAAAGATAATAGAACAATCGTTCAAACATTAAGTATGGGCTGGGGATTAATTTCAATGTTACCAAAATCTGAATTAAAGAGACTTTCACCAGACATGATTACAAAATATCTTGGGAAAAATAGAGCTGAAGGAAAAGTTGTACACGACCATAAGCTTAAAGTCAAGATTAACAAAGACGTAGGTAGAATTAAAGATTTCGAATTTAAGAAAAAACAATAATTTAATGAGCAAAAATGGACATAAAACCAACACGTATGGGACTACTGTTAATCAAGAAGAAGTTAAAGCTAGCTACAAAAGGTTATAAGCTTCTAAAAGATAAACAAGACGCTCTCATCCTTGAATTCTTCGGTACACTTAAAGATATCCGTACCCTACGTGGAGATATTGCAGTACCACTTAAGAAAGCCGACGAATCAATTGCACGTGCTCAAGGAATATCTGGTTTTGATGAAATTGAAAGCATTGCATCAGGAATGACGGATGAAGCAACATTTGAGATCAACAGAAGAAATATAATGGGAGTAGGAATCCCGGAAATCGAAGAGATAAGACCAATAGATGAATGGCACAGCCATCTTTCTGGAGATATTGAACTCGATAGTGCAATATTAAAATACCGTAATATTTTTCCGCATTTTCTGAAATTGATTGAAAAGCAGATAACTTTAAACCATATTGCTGAAGACATAAAGAGGACCAGAAGAAAAGTCAATTCCCTTGAATACATCATTATGCCTAAGTACGAAAAAACCAAAAAACGTATACAGTTCAAGCTTGAAGAGCAGGAACGAGAGAACTTTTCACGTCTTAAGAAGGTTAAGAGTAAAAACAAAGATAAAAAATGAAAAAACAACCTCTTAGCAAGGCTGAAAAACATATGCTTCTATTTTCTTACGCAAGAATTGTCGCCGAAGTGACAATTCTAATTGGCTTTTTTATTGTATTATATGTCTTACTTAAAAGAATTATGTGATTTATTTTTCCGACACCCATCGAAGGTCGTCCGATTTTTTCTTAGCAATCCATATTAAAAAAAGAACACTCACTTTATATTATGGGAATAAAAGAAATAAGCAAAACCGATCGTCCAAGAGAACGACTATTAGAAATGGGATCAGAGGCTTTATCTGATGCAGAACTTCTTGCAATAATATTTCAACGTGGTTGTTACTCTAATTCTTCTCTTGACATTGCAAATAAACTATTAAACAAATATGGAATTGATAAACTTTCACAGCTTTCAATTCCAGAGTTACGTAAAGTATATGGTGTTGGCATTGTCAAAGCGATGCAGATAATTGCCATGTTTGAATTTACACGTCGTCATTCTAAGCACATTAAAATTAGAAATATAACAGAGATTCAGTCATCAAAAGACATCTATGACTTTTTTGTAGATGACCTAAAAGATAAGAAAAAAGAATATTTCTACGCTCTTCTTTTAGATTCGGCTCAACAGATTATCCGAAAAGAACTCATCTCAATTGGCACTCTCAATTCCTCAATAGTTCATCCACGGGAGATTTTTCGGTCAGCAATAATAGAATCCGCAAATTCCATCATTCTGGTCCACAACCACCCCAGCGGAAATGCTGACCCTTCTCCCGAGGATAGAATCGTTACCAGACAATTAAAGCAAGCAGGCCAATTAGTTGGCATAAAAGTACTTGACCATATCATAATTGCAGGAGAGAAATTTAAGAGTGTATAGAATGGAAAAAGCAATAAAAGAGGTTACAATCATTGAACTAACAAACACTATCGGCAAACTATTCAAAGTTACAAAAAGAGTTCCAGAACTACATGTTGCTGAAACAAAAATATTTCGTAGTAAAAAAGAAGCAAAATTACAAATAGAAGAATGGTTATAATATTTCTTTCATTTTTGATTGAAGTAAAGTTACAAGTTCATTTTGCATGAATTTGTAAACATCTGGAATATCAAGTGATACTATTCTTTTTTTTAAGTACAAATCCGGAAATAATTCGGAAATTTTCCCTCTTTGATGCTCTTCCATAACCACAATCAGATCTGCCCATGAAATTTGTTTAGCAGTAATTGGAGAATCGTTATATAGTCCTGCAGATCTAGTCTCGATAATGTTTTTAAAGATTATTTCAGCAGTTTTACTACGATTCTCATTCTGGTTACATACAAATAAAGTATTCATAATAAAATAAAAGAAGTAATAATATAAAAAATTATAGAAAAAAAATTAAATTTTCTTTACACAGTCGCAGGCTTTATATCCTTCATTTAGTGCTTTTACTTTTGATTTGTATATAATTTTGCTTTTAGGATGTATATTTTTTGCAAAAGGACACTGTTTGATATGAAATTTCTTACCTGTTTTTGATGCAACATATTCTGTAGTGTGTTTTTTGGTCACAACTTTGATTTTTGTCTTAGTAGGTTTTCGTTTTAGAGAACTTACTTTCTTTTCAATCTTTGCTTCCTTACTTTTTGTTGCCATAATAACTCTCATAATTCTTTCTTGGTTTTTTGACAGATCAATCACTTGCTGTTGTAGCTGGATAATGTCTGATTTAACCCTTCTGAATGATTCTATAACGTTTAATTCGATTTGTTTCATGAGTATCCCTCCAATACAGCCTATTAATGAATATTCATTTATAAATCTTTCGCAAAATAACTACTACAAAGTAACTACAGTCAAAATAAATCATTAGAACCCCTAATTAGTACATCACACTAACTTTACAAAGAAAACTTTCAGAATAAATCAAACAAGTGCTCTCACTATTTCTACAGCGTAAGCACCCACAATAAGTCCGTAGACTAAATATCTAATAATTAATATCCCCCATAACTATTACTAATTCAAGAATATAAAAGCTTTTCTAATTAAAGAAAAATAAAAAAATTATTTGCCGTTTGTTTTTCTTTGAATTGCAGTAACTCCAGTTCTACTGATATCCTTTATCCCATAACCCTTGATTAAATCGATAAACGAATCAACTTTATCAGCAGTTCCAACAAGTTCAAGTGTAAGTGACTTTGGAGTCACATCAACAATCTTTGTTTTGTATATTTTCGCATATTTGAAAATATCATCCTTTGCCTGCTTTGTCTTTGTAGCAACAGTGAGCATAACAAGTTCTCTTATGACAGCATCCTTTTTAGTCATACTGATTACCTTGATTGTATCAACAAGCTTGTTTACTTGTTTTTCAATCTGCTCAATCTCTCTGTCATCTTCAGCAAGAACTGTTACAACCATCTTACTCTCTCCTTTTTTGATGGTCTTGCCTACAGTTATTGTCTCAATATTATATCCTCTTCTTGCAAAAAGTCCTGATATTCTTGTAAGTACACCAGGTTGATCCTCAACAATCATTGATATGACATGTCTTTTCATTTTTTCACCTCAAAGTCTCCAGGTTTTATCATACACCCTCCAAAGGCATCTTTTACATGTCCGCCTGGTGGAAGCATTGGTAATATGTTTGATTCTTCATCAATCATTACATTTATTACCGTTGATACATCACTTCTTATTGCAGCTTTTATTGCTGGTTCAATATCTTTTGGATTAGCAACATTTATTCCTTTCAATCCATACGCTTCAGCAACTTTTACGAAGTCAGGATTATCTCCAAGATGAACTTCAGAATATCTCTTCTGAGAAAAGATCTCCAACCATTGCCTTACCATACCTAAGTAATTATTATTAAAAATAATAATATTCACTTTTATGTTTGCATTTTTTACAGTTCCAAGTTCTTGTATAGTCATCTGGAAACTTCCATCTCCATCAATCAAGAATACTTCACTATCAGGCTTTGCAACCTTTGCTCCAATTGCAGCAGGAAATCCAAAACCCATTGTTCCGGCTCCTCCCGAAGAGATAAATGTTCTTGGTTTAGATCTCTTAAGATAGTGCATTGCAAACATTTGATGCTGACCTACTCCGGTAACAACTATATCATTTGGCTTTACCATCTTATTTAATTTATCAATAATCATTCTTGGGTGTATTGAAGAACCATCTAAATGCATTCTGCATGTATCACATGTTTTTTTGACAGCATCAAGTTTCTTTACCCAATCCTTATCAATATTCATTTTTTTGCCTTTGAATGCTTCATTAAGTCCTGCAAGTACAAGTTTTGCATCACCTACAATTGGAACATCTACAGCAACATTCTTACCAATCTCTGCAGGATCAATATCTGCATGGATAACCGTTGCATGTATGATTTCAAATTGCCTGTAATCCTATCTGAGAATCTACAACCTATAGATATCAAAAGGTCTGTATGAACAGTTGCATAATTCGCAGCTTTATTTCCATGCATACCTACACATCCAAGCGCAAGGTCACTCCATTCATCGAATATACCTTTACCCTGAAGTGTTGTTGCAACAGGAATCTTTGTAGCTTCTGCAAATTTCTTCAATTCTT
>CAZYEG010000117.1:0-4566 GCA_964646365.1 uncultured Methanosarcinales archaeon | reverse complement strand
CTGCAAAATCAAGATTAACTAATGATGGAGTAGAGATTGTTTCAACAATTCCTCGAATCATAGTTGATACTAATTCATTTGCAACAGCAAAAGCTTGCTGAACAGGAAGGTTTCCTGCTAGATTAACAAGTCTATTGTTGTCGATAACAATTACAGTGTCTGAAACTTTTCTAAGCTCTGAAAGCCCAGCTTCTGCTTTATCGATTCTTGCTCGTTCAATGTTAAATGGCATTGTTACTGTACCAATAACGATTGCGCCTGAGTCTCTTGCAACTTTTGCAATTACTGGAGCAGAACCAGTTCCTGTTCCCCCGCCCATTCCTGCACATAAAAATATCATGTCCGTATTTTTTATTGCTTCTTTAATCTCATTAAGATTTTCTTCTGCAGCTTCTTTCCCTTTTTGTGGGTAACCACCGCATCCAAGACCTCTTGTTAAAGATGGACCAATAAGAATTTTTTTGTCAGCTTGTGACATTTGTAGATGTTGTTGGTCTGTATTGCATGCAATAATTTCAGCACCTTGCACACCTTTTTTGTACAACCAATTTGTCATATTAGATCCAGCGCCGCCTGCACCAAAGACCTTGATATTAGCCTGACCAACTTCCATTCCTGAATCAGAAGACATTTCTTCCATATTTTTAACTGCGTTTTCAACCATAAAATCCATTTTCTGCACCTCACACATAATAACTAATTATAAGAATATATTATACCAACTAGTATATAAATGTTTGTATTTTTACCCAGAAAATTAGACCAGTATACATTTTTCCACACTGACTACGGATTTGGAACAAAAATGCCACCCTTATTTACAAGATTTGCAGCCAGAGGACCTCTTTGACCACTACCACCTTGACCTCTCATTTGGCCTGGAGTTATAATCACAGTTTTTTCTTTCTTAAGAGCTTTATTCATATCCAAACCAAGAAGCCCCTGACTTCCTGTTGGCACAACAACATTCTCAATTTGCTCAACAATTTGAATTGGAGTAACTCCTTCAGGCATTTCCTCATCCCTTCCAGATTCATCTTTATAGTGCTCCCACAAACTATCAACATATTTCGTATCTACAACAAGATCTGTCAAAATTGCACCATTATAAAGACTCAACCCTTCCATTCCTGGGAACTGAGATTTCTCTGTAAAATAAATTGTTTTTACAAGAGTCCCTATTGGCCCCATATGCCTAGGTGAATCGACATCAAAAGTGTCTTCTTTAGAAAGATGATGTGCAACAACTCTAAGATAAGAAGTAAATGGCTCAGGCTTATACCTTGCTTTAGTAACTTCATCAATAGTTTTATGAGTAAAATAATCTTGAACTGCCTCAACCTGCCCCGACTCTGGATCATCACAAAGATCTTCAACAGATTTAACACCTAAATAAGATCTCTTTGCAAGATTAAAAAGCATCTCTATCTGAGGAAGATAATCATCATCTGCAATAGTTGCAAGCTCATGCTCTATCGCCTCATACTCACGATGCACACCCTCAGAATACTCATCAACCAACTGATCAACAATCCGAACATTCAGACTAACGTTTCCCATACCAGAATCTGCATATCCTAGATACCCCATCCAACTAGCGTAAGACTGTTCAAATCTTTCGAGTCCTGAATCTACAATTGGATTTGACGTTACAGGCGGCACCAGTTACCTCTATTTTATGTAGCATAATCAAGACGATGATCAAGCATATCATTCATCTTATAATGCTCATTCTTGGTGTTAAGATTTTGTCCTGAAAGAACAGCTTCAACAGTATTAAGAATTACACCGCTTGGAGCGTTATCTGCAAATGCACCATTATATGGACATGCTTCATGATCCCATATGTCACCATATCTTTCCATTAAGAAATTCTGAGCAAATGGAGTATTTAACTGTCCTTTTACATACTCCATCCTCTCAAGACTTAGACCTTTCAGTGAACCAATATTTTCCTTTTGGTTAGATTGTGCTGCAAGACCAAGAAGATTTCCAAGTAGCGTTGCACGACCTCTATCATCAGTCGTTTCATATGGTTTATCAGTAGCAAGTTCACCAGCCATAACCTGAGTATACGTCTCTCCTCTCCTTCCACCAACTTTAGCAATTGTATCTTCAATTGCCTTGTTAAGTTCTTCCTTACTCATACCGGATTCACTTGCTCCAGGAGTTGAGGCGAGATAAGCAATTTTACCAGCTTCTCTAAGCATTTTTTCTTGAGAACCAAGATCTGATTTGAATGCAGCAGAGAAATTCCCCTTCATTCCATCATATAAACTATCAATATCGGCCTTTAATTTATCACCGAGATATTCTTTTACACTTACAGCTCTTCCACGTCCTTCACTGTAAACTTGAGCATGATACGAATCAAATTCACTCGCCAATTCTTCTAAAGGTGTTTGGCTGTTTGATATTTGTTCGAATATTGATTGTTCTTTTGTTTGCGAAGTCATATTATCACCATTATTACAGAAATAACAAGAAGGAGTATATAAAACTTTCTATTTTGTTACAACTAATTAGTGACAACTATGCTGCTTTTGGCAAAGGATCTCTATAATGATCCTTCATCTTATAATGTTCATGCTTAGTATTAAGCTCTTTACCCTCTTTAAGCGTTTGAACAGCATCCAAAATGGAACTAGCCGGAGCATTCTTTGCAAACTCTCCATGATACCTTCCAATCTCTTTATCCGAAATTATACCACTATATTTTTCAAGAAGCCAAGGCTTATTATATTCAGAATCGAGTTGAGTCTTAAGCCATTCTCTTCTTTTGATACTCATTCCTTCAATCCCTTCCATTTTAGATTCTTGTTTATTCTGTGCGTAAATATTCAAAAACCGACCAAGAGTTGTTATTTGTCCTCTGTCATTTTTTATTTCATATGGTTTGTCTTCTGCAAGAGCTTCAGCAATAACTTGGTTATAAGCAACTCCTCTATGTGTTTGCTCAACAAATTCTTTTACTTTCTGCTCAAGCTCATCACCGTCTTTGATTCCTTTTCCGGCACCTGGAAGAGTGGACAAATAAGCTTTTTTTGCAGCCTCATAAATCATTTTATGTTGTGAATCAACATCAGATTCTTTTCCTTTTTTAATATGATCATCCTTTAAGGATGCGTGTTCTTCAGAAATAATATCTTGTAATTCATCTGTTAATGCCTCATCAATCGTACCAACTTTACCACGTTTTTCATTGTGCACTTGACCGTGATATTTCTCCCATTCTTGAAGATGTTCTTCACGTTTTTCAGAAGCAACCTGTTCATAAATTGATTTTTCTTTAGTATTAGCCATCATAAATCACCTTAACTTTCTACCATTCCCGAGTCATGAATAATTATAAACCTTTCGGTTGCAGACAAAAATGTCTCACAATTGTATCTATCAGTTTATATATATTTATAAATACATTTTCAATAATATACTTTAGGTGATAACATGACTAAAAAAACTACTCCTAAAAAAACATTACCAGCAACACAACCACTCGATCCTAAAAATCTCCCAGAAGAAACAAAGAAAAAACTCCAAGAAATAAAAGAAAAATTAGACAAATTCAAAGATCAAGTCCTAAAGAAATTTGACAAATACATAATGGGAATTACTCTACTTCCACCACCAAAACCAAAAGAAGGTGAAAAACCAGATACAAAAACAATATCTGTTCTTATCCTGATCGATGACTCTGACTCAAAAAAGATGTCAAAATTAGAATTAAAAAAGAAACTTTCAGACATCATATATACAATTGGACAAGACATTGACAAAAACATCAAATCACAACCAATACTACTTTCAGAGGTTTGGCAATCATGCTACGATTGCAAATACGACATCCTAAAACTCATAGCAATGGGTGCACCATTCTATGACACTGGTATGCTTGCAGCAATCAAGATTGCAGAAGTTCACAAATCTATGGTTCTAAAGAAATTCGAAAAATATATTGTAAGTTATGTTTTGGCAGGATCTCTTACACAAGGAAGAGCTACAAAAGATTCTGACATAGACGTATGGATAGTTATTGACGACACAGATGTCAAAAAAATGACACGTGCAGAATTAAAAGACAAACTCAGAGCAATCATTCTCGGTATGGGTTTTGAAGCTGGAAACATCACAGGAATCAAAAACAAGATCAACATCCAAGTCTACATTCTTACAGACTTCTGGGACAATCTAAAAGAAGCAAATCCAATTATCTTTACGCTTCTAAGAGACGGTGTTCCATTCTATGATAGAGGAATGTTCTTGCCATGGAAACAATTACTCAAGATGGGGAAAATTAAACCATCCGCAGAAGCAATCGATATGTTCATGAATTCTGGAGACAACATGCTCAAAAGAATCAAAAGCACCCTAAAAGCAATGGCGATGGAAGATACATATTACGCACTTCTTACACCAAGCCAAGCAGCACTTATGCTTTATGGTGTCCCACCACCTTCACCATAAGAAACTCCTGAACTAATGAGAGATATTTTTGTAAAGAAAGAAAAGATACTAGAAGATAAATATATTACAATTCTTGATAACAACATCAATATAAGAAAAGAT
>CAZYEG010000116.1:0-4617 GCA_964646365.1 uncultured Methanosarcinales archaeon | reverse complement strand
GTTAAGGAAGAACTCAATGTATGTAATAGAAAACTCATCTTTATCTATAGTCATATTTGTTTCTCCTTGCGCTGCTGGCCATAAGTGTGATAAAATAACTGTATTTGATGCGAGATTGCCACCGGAACCCGTAATAAATTGTCCCAGATCTGGTGCTGGATCTTCATAATCTATCTTAACGGTTTTGTTGGTCTTTGTAGAAAGATTGTAAAGATTTGTAGCATTAATCTCAAAAACAACCGTCTTATTTGTCGAAAATGATATACCATCACAATACCCATCTCCTCCATTATTAGATGTTGTGTAACACTGTGTCCAACTTGACCATGATCCATTGGTTTGATTGGATCTATACTTAACTGAAACCAAATCATCTGAAATTATTGAAAAATTGACTTGTCTTGACGCAGTCCAGGTTGAACCCGATGGTGAAGAAATAGTAATATTTGGCGCTGTTGCATCTGGATGATCTACAGTAAGCCATGGGTTGAATAATGGTGTTATGTTTGCTGCCTCAGAATATCCCCAGTAATTGTGTTGTAAGGTTGCTGTTCCTGAATTATTAAATGAATGTGCTGCTATAGTTGTATTGTAGATGTTTGAAAAAATTATATTTGCGGAGCTTCTATTTAGGAAAAAGAATGCAAATTCTGAATTATATATGTTTAAATCTGATATTGATATATCTGAAGTATTTTGGAAATGAATTGATATATTCTGTTTTTTTATTGTTCCGTTATAGAGTGTAATATTTGTTGCATTGTATATTTTTATGGCTGTCGTCTGATTTGTGGAATTGATGTAGTGAGATCTCATGTCTATAGATATGTTTGATGCTGTAATATTGAAACATGTTGAAGTTATGTTGTGGCTTCTGTTTAGATAGTAAAGCTTATTTGAAACATTTAGAGTCTGACATGAATAAATTGGTATTTTGCCTGCTTTGTATGTTGTAAAATGAGTTACGTTGAATCTTAAAGCATTGTTTGTGTAAGATGTCTTAGAACAAATTGATGAAGGGCATTCTTCGTAGACATTCGTGTCTCCTGCTGAATATAAAAGGATTAAAAGATATATCAGCAATAGTTATATTTGCTGATTGATTGAACTTTGGATCTGATGAACTGTTTACTGTTATAGAATTTGTTGTGAATGAAAAGATGTTTGATGTGTTTTCTCCTGAATGTGAAAAAGATCTGTTGTGATAATCAAGCGTTACTGTTCTGGTTGCTATTCTTAACGATGAATTGATGAGTGTATACTTTCTCATTGATGAATTTAGCAGGTATATTGATATTGAGTTATTGTGAAATGTGTTATTGTAAATGAATAAGTCGTGTGAATTTGTGATGTTTAAACCTGTGAAAATAGTTGTTGAGTTAATTGTAGAATTTGTTGTAAGATTTATTGTTATGTTCGTAGTAATTGTCGAGGCAGAAAAAATATTATTTAGAATTGTGATATTGTTGCTTAAAGATGAATATATACAATAGTTTCCGCAATCAGTAAAAGTCAGGTTTTGTAATGTTGAATTTGTTGTTGATATTACTTCTAATGTGCTGTTTGTTAATGATGCGTCAGATACTGTTTCACCACTGCTACTTGTGATGTACAACCCATAACCTGTACTATTTATGTAATTTGAATATGTTATTGTTGAATTGTGCTCTCCGGTATACTTTGAACCATAATAGTTATTTATGTAAGTTATGTTGAAATAAGTCATATTAATATTTTGTTCTGAATAAGATCCAATACATAAAGAATTTTTATTAACATTTCTGACTGTTGAATTTGAAATTGTTGTATTTGAAGAATATTTTACTCTTAGACCATTACCACAAAATAGCCCTGTAATGTTGTTGGTTGTTATTTTGTTAATTGAATTACCTGAAGACGATAAAAGATATAGGCCGTATGCACCGCTTTTTGTGATTGTTATATCTGATACTGTTGATGAAGATAAATTATTTAGGTATACACCATAATCATCACTTGCATTGATAATGATGTTTTGTATAATATTATTAGAGGAATCGCCGAATAAAATTGCTCTGCTGAAATTTATTATAGTTCCATTCGCAATTGTAATATTACTATAACCTGATGTAGTTATTCCATATCCTGATGTAAGATTTGTATAAATGGTAGATCCGTTAAGATTTAGAATTATATTGTTCGCTTCAATTGTTAGACATGTGGAATTTGCAATAAGGGTGTTGTTTAAAGTGTATGTAATGTTTGTTACGTTTAGAATTCCACATTGGTAAATTGACTGATCTATTTCTTTTAACTTGTAAGATGTGAAATGAGTTACATTGAAAAGGTAGGTGTTTTCTGAGTAACTGGTATTTATGCAAATATTACTTGGGCAATCTGTCCAATTGTCGTTGTCAGACCATTTCGCTAAAATCTTTGGATTTACATAGTTTATTGAATTTAATGTGATGTTGGCACTTTGATTTAGATTTATATTCATAGTTGAATTGAGGTAAATATAATTATGTGACATCTGTATAACATTACTTAGATTGGTGCCTTGTGCATTTAGAGATGTGTTAAGGAATTTGATTGTTGTGTATTGGTTTGATATTTCAAGAGATGCGTTAATTAAGTCATAATTTGTTATTGATGTATTGTACAATAAATATGCCCAAATTGTGTTAAAAAATGTGTTATTGATTATTGATGTTTGGATGGAATGTGTAATGTTTATTCCAAGTGTTGAGTTGTAAATGGTAATGTCTTTGATTATATTATTATTGGAGAATCCATTTAGCATAATTGAGGTGGTGCAATTGATGACTGTGATGTTTCTTGTTGTTGTTGACTCGGAACTGGAGAAACTAAGTCCATATGAGAAATTGTTTAATGTGCCGTTTTCGATTGTTAGATTTGAATAATCTGAAGAATAAATCCCTATTCCGGTCATGTTACCTATTATTGTTGAGCCGTTTAGGTTAATTGTGATGTTATTTGCTTCAATTGTTAGGCATGTTGAATTTGCAATTATGGTTTGATTTAGAGTATAAGTTGCATTTGTTGTGTTTAAGGTGCCACAATACCCTGCTGTTTGGTTATTTGAGCCGTCATCAATAAATTCTGCATAGGAAAAACTAGCTAATAATATAATGGCTAACAACATTGCTAATAATCTCTTCATCACACGCTCCCCTTTTAGTAAAATATCGACTACATCGGTTATAAATCTTTCGCTTAAAAGACATTTAGAAACATTTATATTTGACGAAAATGCCTTAAAATCTATGGTTAAGATCTGGTACTCTGTTGGTGGAGAAGGTATGGGGCATGCTGTTAGGAGTGATGGTGTACTTGAGGGACTTGTCTCAAAACACAATGTAATGATTACTGCTGCCGATAAAGCTTATCCTTATCTTGCAAAAAAATACAAACATGTTGACTATATTGTTGGCAATAGGCTTGTTTATATCAATAATAAAATGAATAATGCATTAAGTGCATTAAAATTCTGGGTTGAGATGCCACTTAAGGTGTTAATAAATACAACCAGGATCTTGCCAAAGGTAATAAAATTTAAACCTGATGTGATAATCTCTGATTTTGAGTCTGCATCGCATTATTTTGCAAAAATTCTAAAAGTTCCTTGCATCAGTATAGATAATATAAGTTGTCAAACACAATGTAAAATTGATATGCCTGAAAAACCACGATGGTTTCTTGGAGCAACAATTAGATTTCTTCATCCAGAGTCAGATTATTACATAATTCCTGCTTTTGCAGATATGACTCCTAATAATCCTAAAAAAACTAAATTAGTGAACCCGATTGTAAGAAATGCTGTCAGAGAAGTGAAGAGTGAAGATAAGGGATTTGTTTTAGTGTATCAAACTTCTCCAACAAATAAAAAAATGATTCCTATCCTAAAGAAGACTGGAAAGAAATTCAAAATATATGGTATGAATGAAAAGAGTAGTGAAAATCTAGAATTTAAAGGATTTAGCGAAAAAGGATTTTTAGAAGATTTTAGAACTTGCTCTTATGTAATAATTAATGGGGGATTTACTGCCCTTTCAGAAGCACTTTCTCTTAAAAAACCTATACTTGCAATACCTATAGATGCCCAGTATGAACAATGTTATAACGGGTACAGCATAAAAAAGAAAGGATTGGGAAGTTATACAAAAGAATTGAGGATGAAAGATATTGTTGATTTTGAAAAAAATCTAGAGAAATACAAAAAGAACCTTTCAAAACTTCCAAAGTATGATGGAAAAGATTTATACAATGAAATTGATAGAATTATTTCTATTTGTATGAAAAAAAATAATTTATATTTTGTAAACAAAGAAAAAACGTATTCTGATTATATCAAGTAACATCTTAATAGAATCTTTTACCGCACTAACTTTACTTTGAGGGCTATTAATCCATGTGATTGGGACTTCTTTTATTGAATACCTCATTCTCTTCGCTAAATAAAGAACTTCTACATCAAAAGAAAATCCTCTAGTTTTTTGCTTCTGAAAAATTTCTTTTGTGGCTTCTCCTTTGAATAGTTTAAATCCGCATTGAGTGTCTTTTATTTTTAATCCAGTAAAGAATCTTACTAAAAAATTAAATGTTTTACCTATAATC
>CAZYEG010000115.1:0-4664 GCA_964646365.1 uncultured Methanosarcinales archaeon | reverse complement strand
AATTCATCTGGCAAATTATACACTTTAGACCCTCCTTTGATAAACTCATCTATTGTTTCTAATATTAAATCACCTTCTTGTTCTGCCTGTCTTTCATTTACATGAACTAAAACTAAATCAACCATTCAATGAAGAAGAAATAAAGATTTTATAAAACCTTCCTTTATTGTCACTTGGTGGTAGATACAAATCAAAAGATTTAAATACTATTTCTAGTTGAATATGCAATATGAACATACCGACCATAATTACTATTTTTAGAATTGCCTTAATCCCCGCAATAATATATTCAATATTTAGGTCAGGCTGGGAAATGACTCTTCTTATATTCCTGATTGCATCTATTCTTGATATTGTTGATGGATTTCTTGCAAGAAAACTTAAACAAGTTACTCACCTTGGAGCAGCGCTTGATGGCCTTGGTGACAAATTAATGATTAGTTCAATGGTAATCTCATTTGTAATTGTAAAAGGAATTCCATTGTTTTGGATAATACTAATACTTTTTAGAGATATTGTGGTTGGACTTGCTGTTATAACTATGAAATCATTTGTAAGAAATAAAAAAAAAGTGACATTTATGGCAAAAAAATCTGGAAAACTTGTAACATTCTTACAGATTGTTACGCTGGTCTCAATTATTATTGATTCGGACTACACACTCTATTTATTATACGCAACATTCTTTGTAAGTATCTGGTGTGTTTCGGAATACAAGACAGCATGGCAGAAGAAAGTTTCCATAAAGGATATAAAAATATAAATCATTTTAATTTCTAATTTAGATATGCCCCTATAGTCTAATGGATAGAACATCAGGTTGCGGACCTGAAGATTGGAGTTCGATTCTCCGTAGGGGCGTATTCATAAAATATTTATACTTGAAAATCTCAAGAATAAGATATGAAGATTTTTCATTTAATTAGTGCCATTATAGGGACATTGATAATTGTAATTACAAGACTTTTCTGGATTGAAGTCTGTTTTGTTTTTTTTGCATGGAATCTGGGGCTTGAAGAAGCAACATGCGTATCATTTAAAGAATTCTTTTTTGTTTTGGCTGTTTTATCTGTAATTATATCATTGTTTAACCTTTTTAGAAGTAATTAACAAAATTTATATATCTCGTTTAATCCGTTGATTTGATATGACGATACCAAATATTCTTACAGTGATAAGAATTCTACTTACATTTTTGATTTTGCTTATTGGAATAAGCGGAGATCTTAATAGCAAGATTTTGGCTCTTGTACTATTTGGAATAGCCGCAATAACTGATAATTTAGATGGACGTATCGCAAGGAAGTATAATATGATCTCTAACTTTGGCAAGATTGCTGATCCAATTGCAGACAAATTGCTTGTGCTTGGAGTTCTAACACTTTTTGCACTAAATGGTGTATTTTCTATCTGGTGGGTAATTCCAATTTTCCTAAGAGATATATTCGTAACCGGGTATAGGCTCCTGTTTTTGAAAAAGAAAACAGTTGTTCAAGCTAAAATGCCTGGCAAGGTTAAAGCAGCAATTCAGATGTTTGTAATTATATTCATATATTTCATGCTGATCTTTAAAGATCTTGGATTTCCTGATTCTATAATTAGATTGATGGTAATTATAATGTATATTTCACTGACTGGTACATTAATAGTAACATTTTATTCTGCAATCGTTGATTATCTAGCTAATGTTAGGGAACAAAAGAAATGAATAGATATGAAAAATTTGTAAAGGAAAAGGCAAGTCTGTTTTTATCTGACTTCTCATCCCTTGGGAATATTGTGATGATTGCACTTTTTGCTGTCATATATTATTTGCCTGTTGATAAATTTCTTTTGATTGTAGTTGGTCTTGCACTAAATGAAACAATCTGTTCAATAATCAAACTTATGTGGCACAAGACGCGGCCAAATGGACAGAAATATTCTAATATGATTGAAAAGTTAGATGCTGGCAGTTTCCCAAGTATACATTCATCAAGAATTATGTTTCTTTATATGAACCTGATTTTAGATAGTAGCACACTGGCACTTAAGCTAGTGTTTGCTGCAGTCATATTATTGGTTGGTATTTCAAGAGTACATATCAAGAAACACTATACCAGAGATGTTATCGGTGGATATATAATTGGTTTTATTGTCTTTTACGTCATTAATTTTCTTCTGTAGAACGTTCAAAAAGAATTTTCTTACTGCCTGAGTAGAGTCCCATATCACTCATCTGCTGGTACTGCTCTTCTGAAAGTGTCATATGTGTTATGTTGTAATTGTATTGCTCCTTAATACTTGTAACAACAGACTTGACATATGAAACATCAATGCCTTCTCCAATCAATAGTAAGGACGCCCTATTATCTGCTTCTTTCCCATGTAATATTATACGTTGTATATTTGGAACCTTAGATACTTGATCTGCAAAAATTTCAACAGCTTTTACTGAATACCTTATGAAACGGCTTAAGAACTTTGTCTGTTCATTATCTGCTAGCTGATAAATTTTAAATTTGCTTATGTTAGTTTCAATTATAATTTCAAGACTATGAAGCTTTTGAAGTATTCTGTGGGTTGTTGCCATTGGAACCCCTACAGCATCTGATATTTCTTTAAGGTAAAATTGCTTTCCTGAGCTAGCAATGAAGTACTTTAGGATCTCTACTATCTTATGGTCAAAAAGCCCTTTGAGGAATTCAATTTCATCCATAATAGTACTTTTAAAATAAGTTATATTTAAATGTTTTCATATTTGGAATTTTATTCTATTTTTGGAACTTAATTATATTTTTGGAATCTTATCTCATTATTGAGAATATGTATTTATATGTGTGTGATTGTTGTGTTTTAAATTTGAGCATAATTCCGAAGAATTTACTTGTCTCTTATTACTATAATAGATGCCTTGTACTGCTCTTTTACGCAACATACAGTAAATAATATTGTCTATTTCTAAGAAGCTATAATATATGTGTTATAATCAGTTTAAACGCATATTACATAAATGTATACTGGTATAAACGAAAGATTTATATACTAGTTATTACATCATTAATGAAAGGTGTTTAAATAGTTTTGGTTAAGTGTAATTAAACACGTGTGTGAAATTTCCTCTCGTTAGGGAAAAAGAGGGCTTAGTTAGCAGACTAAACATAAAACAAAAGGGGGCAAATAAAATGGACTTTTTGATTGAAAACGCAATAAAAATGGAAGAAGAAATGGGCACTGATGGCTCAGTTGATGTAAGGCAGGCAACTATAAAGGTAATGGGTTCTGGTGGAGCTGGTTGCAATATGATAAACTGGCTTTACAAAAAAGGCGTAAAAGGCGCTGAGATAATCGGATGCAATACTGATCTTCAACACTTAAAATTAGTAGATGCTGATAGAAAATTCCTAATTGGAAAAGATATCACAAGAGGACTTGGATGTGGCGGGTTTCCTACAAAAGGAGCAGAAGCTGCACAAGAAAGTATCCAAGAAATCAAAGACTCACTAAAAGGAAGCGATATGGTATTCGTTTGCGCAGGAATGGGCGGTGGAACAGGAACAGGATCTGCTCCAGTTGTTGCTCAAGTTGCAAAGGATACAGGTTCAATTGTTATCGGAACCGTAACAATGCCATTCAAAATTGAAAGAGCAAGAGTAGACAAGGCTGAACACGGACTTGCAAGACTCAGAAAAGTATGCGATACTGTAATTGTAATAGACAACAATAGACTTGTACAGATTGCTGGGGATCTTCCAGTTGCACAAGCTTTTGCTGTAGCTAACGAATTAATCTCAACAATGATTAAGGGTATAGTAGAAACTATTGCAGTTCCATCACTTGTTAACTTAGATTATGCAGACGTAAGAACCATAATGACAGATGGTGGTGTGGCAGCCATCGGTGTTGGTGCATCCGATACAAATAATAGAGTTGACGAAGCAGTCAAGGGTGCGCTTTCTAATCCACTCTTAGACATAAGCTACAAGGGAGCATCTGGCGCAATTATCCACATACATGGTGGACCTGACATGACTCTAGATGAAATTAACAGAATCGGAGAGCTTGTTACAGAAAGCATGGATGAAGACGCAAATGTAATCTGGGGAGCAAGAGTCTCAGAAGAGATGAAAGGGAAATTAGCTGTAATGACAATCATTACAGGAGTAGAATCTCCATGGATACTGGGTGCAAGAGAAGCTGCTGCTTCTACTCCAGAAAGAACGCTTGATGAGACAGAACAAATGATCTCAGATGAGCTTGGAATAGAGATTGTGCAATAAGAATCATTACTTACTTCTTGCCTTCACTTTTCCACCCCCCCAAGTTTAAAAGTGGAGGCAAATTTTTTTCTTATTAATTTTTGATAACTTTTAGGTTTAGATTGATTTCTTCTAGGTTTTATACATAAGCAGAATATTCACATATAAAAGTAATTGATGCGGAGAGTAAGGGACTTTTTTATAAATGATTAACAAAAAATTTATATATTAATTAGTCATTATTAGTTATGAATTAATAAAAATGGGTGATTAATGTGTTACAAAAACTTGAGCATGCTCCAACTTTAAATACAGTAATAATGGTGGAGAATGTTCTTAAAGAAATGGATGAAAGTGCAATTTCTATTGCTGAACTAAAAAGAAGACTTCCAAAGCAGGTAAACCATAATGCTTTGAAAAATATAC
>CAZYEG010000114.1:0-4717 GCA_964646365.1 uncultured Methanosarcinales archaeon | reverse complement strand
TTTCAAAAGTGCTATCACTAGGACGTTCAACAACTATGCTGACAAAATCAGTAATGGTAAAGGTATGAAGCTTAATAGTGATGATGTAAGAGAAGGACTTGCTGCTGTAATTTCAGTAAAAATACCAGAACCTCAATTTGAAGGTCAGACAAAAACAAAACTTGGAAATTCAAATGTAAAAGGAATCGTGGACAGCATTGTAAATACAAGCTTGTCTAGTTTTTTTGAAGAGAATCCAACACAAGCAAAAATAATTGTCAATAAAAGTTTAAATGCTGCAAAGGCTAGAGAAGCTGCAAGAAAAGCTAGAGATCTTACACGAAGAAAAGGAGTCTTAGATTCAAACTCACTTCCTGGAAAACTTGCAGACTGTCAAGAGAAAGACCCCGCAAAATGTGAAGTTTATATTGTAGAGGGAGACAGTGCTGGTGGAAGCGCAAAGCAAGGCCGAGACAGGAAATTTCAAGCTATATTGCCATTAAGAGGAAAAATACTTAATGTTGAGAAAGCAAGACTAAATAGAATTCTCTCAAGCGAACAGATAACAATACTAATCACTGCACTTGGAACAAGCATTGGTGAAGATTTCAACATTGAAAAACTCAGATACAATAAGATTATACTTATGTGTGACGCGGACGTAGATGGTAATCATATCATAACACTACTACTTACCTTCTTTTACAGATATATGAAAGAGCTTGTTGAAAAAGGGCACATATATGTTGCGATGCCTCCACTATATCTTCTCAAGAAAAACAAAAAAGAATATTATGTCTATAATGATGACGAAAAAGCAAAAATACTAGAAGAAATAGGCAAAGACGGAGTGGCGATACAGAGATATAAAGGTCTTGGAGAGATGGATCCTGATCAACTCTGGAAAACAACTATGAATCCTGCAACTAAATCTCTTAAAAAAATCAAAATTGAAGATGCAGTAATTGCTGACGAAATTTTTACAATACTTATGGGAGACGATGTTCCTTTACGAAGAAAATATATTGAAGATCATGCCCATGAAGTTACAGACCTGGATGTTTAGACAGTTTTATATAGTTTAATTCTTGAATTGTTCATGTGTGAGAAAATTGAAGAATCATAAATTGTTCATATTTGATGTTTTAATATTTTTTATTTCAATATTACTACTACTTGTAATTCCTAAAGAAATTCTTTTAATGGGAGTTTTCTTATTTTTAGTACCATATTTGATTTTTACAAAAAGATTCAATTCCATAGTATATATATCAATCTCACTTATAGTTTCATTGATATGGATGCTTTTTGCGAATGATCTTTACAAATATGAAGGTTATAACATTAACATACTTGGGCTAAATTCTTACCCGCTAATTGCATGGACTCTAGGATTATTTGGAATGTACATCTTATTCAAACAACATGAACCATCTAAAAAATTTATAAAAAATTTAGTTTTATTTTCAATTTCTTACACTATAGTATTATTATTCTTAGAAACTGTAGCCTATCATATATTTGAAATAAGAAATGCAGCAACGGCAGGTTATCCTGGACTTCCCCTCTGCAATTGTTTACATGCTCCACCATGGATGCAAATATCGTATATAATGATGGGACCAATTTACTTTCTGATATGTGAACTTGTTAGAAATCGATCATCTATTCCTTTGATTGTGAAAAAGATCTTCAACAGTTTCAAGAGATGATATGTCAGTTGCGGCACGCTCCTCTCTAAGAACTTTTAACCTTGGGAAACGTAATGCATAACCACTTGAATATGATTTAGATTTTTGTATTTCTTCATAATTAATCTCAATCACAACTTCTGGCCTTACTTTTATGTCTACTCCTTTTTCCCATGTGATAAGAGGTCTGAGAAGTTCTGTCAAATAAGAGAATGTAACTCCTTCACCGTCGAGTTCCTTAATACCTGTCCCTACTTTTCCAATCTCTAAATATTCTCCATCATCTCCCATACATGCAATGGTAAAAGATGTCAACCAACTTGCTCGCTTGCCTTCTCCCCAAGTTGCGCCAACTATCACAAGATCTAATGTTTCCATGACAGGTTTTAATTTTATCATGAACCCGACTCGTGATCCTGGTTTGTAAATTGCGTCTAATTTTTTTAACATAATTCCTTCATTTCCTGCATCAAGAGATTTATGATAGAACTCAGATGCTTCTTTCTCATCATCAGTAAGAATGATTCTTGATACGACGATCTTTCTTTCAATCGGCTGAATAATATTTGTAAGCATCTCCCTTCTTTTTGAAAATGGTTCAGAAATCATATCTTTGCCATCAACGTACATTATATCGAAGACGTTTAACTCTACTGGGATTTTTTTTGCAATTTCTTCTGTATCATACTTTCTTTTTATCCTCTGAGAGATTGCCTGAAATGGCATGTACTGAGTTGTTTTTGGATTATATCCAACTGCCTCGGAATCTAATATGAATTCTTCTGCATTAACATGTTCTTTTAAAGCACTAACAACATCAGGAAATTGCTTTGTAACATTTTCAAGACGTCTAGTATAAAGTGATATCTTGCCGTCTTTTTTGTGACATTGTATACGAAAACCGTCGTATTTGAATTCAAGTGCGCATGGTTTTCCAACTTTCTCAAACCCTTGTGTAACATCACTAACCTTTTGTGCCAACATTACCTTGATTGGCTTACCAGGTACAAGCTTAAATTTGTTAAGTTCGGTAATACCAATCTTTGCTGACAATGCAACTTCACCAAAATCATTACTAAGATCATATGCATGTTGCACAGTGCCTAGAAAATAATCATAACATTCTCTTGAAAGCTCTTCAGTGATTGGAAGAATAAAATCATATGATGAAAAATCTTGAATTTTCCTTAGATTATCAATATTGTCTACTTTTAATGTTTTTTCCTCATTAAATACTGCATATTCTTTCTTAAATTTGTTCTCAATCTTTGAATCACATTTTATACACTTAGGGATATTTGGCATGTACTCTCCACATTCTTTGCATTTGTAAAAGATTCCTAAAATTTTAGGGAAAGCTGACCACACAATTGCATCCCGAATAGTTCCATCTCCAACACCTACTCGAGTTTCCTCAAGAACTGTACGCACAATAAAACGTGCCTCTTCAGGTGATGCATTTGAAAGCAATTCACAGATAAGCTTAACCTTGTAGTCTACAGTTCCTGCTCCCTTATGCGTCGCTAATTTTACTAAATTATTGTAAACTTTACTTATTGTAAGGTCATCAGAAAAAAGTGTTGATTGTACCTTCTTTCCTATGAATTTTTTTGCAACATCTCCTAGATCTCCCAAACTTTTCCAGGCTTTCTCTAGTTTATTTATTGATATCCCTGTTGAGATATGAATAGATTTTAGAACAAGTCGAGCTGCAACACCAATCTTCCGGTCATCCCATTCTGGAAAAATCTTCCCTCGAAGAAGCTTAAGTATGGTTTGAAGATCTGAATCTGGTGATTTTTTGATTAAAACAGAAAGATAGTATGTCTTATCAAGACGTTTTGACGTAGACTCTAGAAGCCCACACACTTCTACTAACTCTTTATATAACATAATAAAATAAAAAGAATAAGGGATATTTATACTTTACTGGTCCACAGGCTTCTCTTCTGCAACTGGTTCTTCCTTTACTTCTTTGACTTTCTTATTAAGAATCTTCTTAACAACAGCCTGAGAATAATCTTTTGGATCAATAGGTTTTGCATTTGCTCTTGCGATTGATACCTTTTTCATCTCGACAATTTTTAAAGGATAGATCTTTTTGATTGCATCCTTGTATTTTGGAAGCATTTTACCGCCAAGCATCTCTGAAAAGAACTCTTCAACTGTTAGTTTTGCGATATTTGTAGCAAATTCAAACTTAAATCTCTTCTTGATTGCTGTTTTAATTGTGTTATTTATTTTTGAATTTGTTATTGCCATTGGCTTAATTCTGATATTTTTACCGTCCTTAGTTTTAACGACAAATGAATCTTCAATTTTCTGTTTTCGTCTCTTAACAAGCCTTTTTATCATTGATGGTAAAATTTCGTAACCATAACATTCTGTTCTTGCGATATCTCCTTCGATTTTAGTGATTTTAAAAGATATGCTCATGTTTTGTTTTCTAGGATCTTTTAGAAGACTCATTAAATTGACTTTAATTATTCTACCGATTAGATTCTCTGCTTCGAAGACTGGACTTTCTCCAAGGCTAGCTTCTCTAAAAGCTTTAGGAGCCACGATCTTTATCCATTTCTTCTTCTTCTTGATAATCTTTTTAGTTGCTTTTTTATCTGCCATTTTGTAAAACTAGGAAATTGGAAGTGATTTATAAAGGTTTGGGTCTAAAACGCCTTGTAGTCCCTTAAGAAAACAGCCTTTTTAGTGGTTTTAACAGATATTGAACGTGTTTTTGCTGAAACTGCAAAAGTGGAACCTTTAGATAGGGCAAATCCTTCTACCTCAGCAGTTCCCTGGATTAATGTGTATATATGGTAGTTCTTCATGTGCCGTAATTTAATATCTGATTTTATCTCAATTATATCTCTAGAAAAGTATTTTGTCCTAAATATGTTAGAAATTGTATGTTTTTTGTCTTTTTTGAGTATTTTGGACTTTGTTTTTTTGAAAGATTTGCCTGAAAAATCTATAAAACGTATTGATTCCTCTGGGAATGACTCTCTACCTCTTCCAAAATCATAGATATAACCATTCTTTATTGTAGT
>CAZYEG010000113.1:720-4718 GCA_964646365.1 uncultured Methanosarcinales archaeon | reverse complement strand
CAATCATAATGATATTTCTTTGTCATATCATCAAGGTCTACATTGTCACTATCAGCAATATCAGTTGCTATTTTTGAATCTTGTTTTGAAGTTAAGCTTTCACATCCACTTAGTAGAATTATGCTTACTATCAACATTAGAAATGCAATTTTATTTATCATTATTGATTCCCCCATATTTTAATAAATATATGATAGATAGTAAATAAATATTACTATTTTTTATATTAATTTGCCCATTGATTAAATTCGTCTTTGATTTGCTTTATTTCTTTTTGCTCTCTTATTTTTCTTATAATTTCTTTTGACTTACTTACTCCTTTTAACAAGTAATCAAGATTAGATTCGACAAGATTTGATCTGAGTGAATGTTTAATTGCAAGATCTAGATATTCATTTATTATCTTGATTTTTTCATTTTTAAGACTTTTTTCCATTACACCTTCAAGATATGGATCTTTCAGGATTGGACTATACTCGCCTGGTGAGTACATTTTGTTTTCTTTTATATCTCTAAAAATAAATGGATTACTAAGAGCTGCACGCCCAATCATGACATGATTAGATATTTTACTTGAATCAGGAGAATCAATATCGCCATTATAAATTAATGTTAATTTAGGAAATTTCTCTTGAAGACCATTAAACTCTTCCTTCAATGCGGGTTTAGTATAACCGTACCTTAAGGTTCTTGCGTGAATATATACTTTTTTTATGCCATTCTTTTGTAATTCATTTAAGTATTCATGAACTCTGATATCATTTCTATTAACACCTAACCTGATTTTTGCACTTGGTATAATGTTGTATTTACTTAGTGCATGCGCAAGTTGCCCCATTAGTTTTGTATTAAAAAGAAGACCTCCACAGGTTTCGGTCATCTGCATTGTCGACTGAGGACATCCCATATTTATGTTAATTTCTTTCACGCCTTTTATATTGTCAATGATGTACTTTGCACCAAAATCAATTTCTTCTATGGAGCTTACTCCAATTTGGAATATTGTTTTTGGAATATCTTCTTTTATTATATCTAATTTATTATCTTTTTTTGCGTGATCTAATTTATTTATCATAATGAGTTCAGAAAAAGCATAGTCTGCACCATTATCTAATAGAATGTGTCTAAATATATAATTCCCATAAAGGTTAATTGGTGCAAAATATAACATCTTATCTGTAATCTTTAGAATTATTATAATAATTTGTCTATTTTAAGAATATCTAATTCCAATTAACAATAACGTCAACCTTCTCTAAAAGAGAATCTATCTCTGAATGAAGGTCTGTGAAAGTAATCTTCTTTAAGTCTTCTTCAAGCAGAGAAATGCCTTTCTTATCAAACTCTATCTGCTGCTCAAATTGTTTTATATTTCTATTAAGATCATCTAGTTTTCCTGCAGTAGCGTCCGTTTTTATAGTGTTAGAAACAATAGAAATACCCTCTTGAATTTCTTTCTCATCTGTTTTTACTTTCTTTATCCAATCTTTATCAATGCCTTTTAGTAGTTTAGTGTATTTTTCTACGACATTATCTTTTAATTTGATCTTGTCAGATTGGATATAATCTAAGAGTGCACCAAACATATCGCTAATCCTATCTGTTTCTATAGAAATTATTGCATGAAATGGATCTTTTATTATTTCGTCTACAACCTTGCTATCCATGTAAATCTTTGAATGCTTCCTCAGCGGACGCATAAGTGGAAGAATCTTTTGATTGACTGAGGATTTGATTGTTACAAAATCTTGCTTTTTCTTATCAAGATCATTAATACTTTTTTGATATTTAGAAAACTCATCTGATGATTTCAAATTGTCAATCTTAACTTCATCCTCTTTCCTTTCTTTATCAGAATTATTAATTGAAATTTGTTTCAAATTAATTTGACTTTTTAATTCATCTGATTTTTCCTTTCTGTTTTTGATGTGTTTCAAAACACCTTTCACTTGGTGATATACAAAAGAATCTGTGGCTTCAATATTCTTCTTGAGCCCTTCAAGTTTTTGTGTGAGTTTTTTAACAGATTTAGCTATCTGATGGGATTCATTCCCAAAAAATTCTTGTAAGACATAATATGGTTTAGCGGTAGATTTATTGTAATTGTCTATTAACCCTTCAATTTTCTTGAAAAAATCTTCAAAAGAAGCGGATGTCAACTTAGATAATTCATCTTTAATCTCTTTAATTATGATTTTTGTCTTACCAATAAAAGCAGACCTATTCCCTTCCATGATATGGACTGCCCTATTAGGAATATTTTTGTTATGCAACTCTGCAGAATCTAATACGTCACATTTCTTCTCAATTTCAACAAATACCGTATCAATTTCTTCTTTAAAAGGTGTGACAAGATCTTTAATGGCATCAGATTTAGTATTTTCTTCTATAAAATCACCCAATTCAGACTGTTTTATCGTGGTTGGCTCCTCTGGAGTATTTTTGAATATTTTTTTAATTATGTCAAACATAAATATAAGAAAACTGGTTTTTTATTTATTTGTTTTGATAAATTTCTATCTTATGAGCTATCAAATCAAGATTTTCTTTAACTTCTCCAACAATTAGCACTTCCATATTCTCTGATATTGAAATATTTGAGTCTTTAAATAACAATACTTGGGTTGTTTGGGGATAGATAATATCAATATAAGCTACCTTCTCTGAATCTTTAACTTTAGTGACTCTTCCTCTGATTTGAATAATACCTCCAACATCTTCAGATTTAATATCTGTTCTTGTAGGAATCTCTACGTTTTCTGATATTACAAATAGAAGCATTACACCTATTAATGTGATTGCTAATGATATTTTGAGCATACTAATAATAATTGACGATTTTTAATAACTGTTGTGTGATATTTTTCGGAAATTTTTCGATTATAAATCAGAAACGAAGCTTTTTTAAATGATACATTCTAATCAAAACACCATGGGGAAGAAATATAATACTACTAAAGAAATTGAAGTTTCTAAATTAATAGTTGACCAAGTGATAGGTCAAGAACATGCAGTTGAGATAGTAAAAAAGGCTGCCCAGCAAAGAAGACATGTATTCTTAATTGGAGAACCTGGAACAGGAAAATCAATGCTTGGACTGGCACTTGCAGAACTTCTTCCGAAAGAGAAATTGATGGACATTGTCTCTTTTCCCAATCCTAATGATGAGAACGCGCCACTAATTAGAGGAGTCCCTGCAGGTAAAGGCAGAGAGCTTGTAACAAAATCAAAAGTTGAAGGAGCTGGACTAATGAATAATCAGAATATTTTGATATTTGTTATTATGATTGTTCTTTCAATATTACCATATTATTTTTACAGAAATAAAATATTTCCATTTGATGAGGCGGTTGTATTTGCAGCATCAATGATAGGAAGTATATTTTTCTTCGTAGGACTAGTCTTGATGATAAACATGGGAAAAAGATTCCAACCAAAGACTCTGGCTCCTAAATTAATAGTTGATAATTTCAAGAAAAAGAATGCACCTTTCTTTGATGCAACTGGCGCTCACGCTGGAGCATTGCTCGGTGATGTACTACACGATCCTTTCCAATCTGGTGGTCTTGGAACACCTGCACATGAAAGAGTTGTGGCAGGAATGATACATAAGGCACATATGGGTGTACTATTTATTGATGAGATATCAACACTTCAACCTGCTACACAGCAAGAACTTCTTACTGCGCTACAGGAAGGTAAATATTCAATAACCGGTCAGAGTGAAAGAAGCGCTGGTGCAATGGTCAGAACCGAACCAGTACCTTGTAACTTTGTTATGGTTGCTGCTGGAAATCTTGAGACTCTTAAGAATATGCATCCTGCACTTAGATCTAGAATCAGAGGGTATGGGTATGAAGTATTTATGAAAGATACCATGAAGGACACCCCAGAAAACAGAGATAAGATTGCTATTTTCATTGCACAGGAAGTCAGAAAAGACGGTAAAATTCCACATTTTAAATCTGATGCAATTGCTGAAATGATAAGAGAAGCTC
>CAZYEG010000113.1:0-694 GCA_964646365.1 uncultured Methanosarcinales archaeon | reverse complement strand
AAAAGGACATTTAACTTTACGATTCAGAGATCTTGGCGGTCTAATAAGAGCTGCTGGGGATATTGCAATTGAGAAAAAAGCAAAACTGGTTACAAAAGAGCATATCAAACTTGCAAAGAAAGTCGCAAGACCTCTTGAGAAACAGATTGCAGACATTCATATTGAAAGAAAAAAAGAGTATGAAGTCATAATTACGAAAGGGAAGAGAGTTGGAAGAGTAAACGGTCTTGCAGTAATGGGCGGAGGGCCAATCTACTCTGGAATTATCCTTCCTATAGAAGCAGAAGTAACACCTGGCGGGAAAGAGTCTGAAATAATTGCGACAGGAAAACTTGGCGATATTGCGAAAGAAGCTGTAAAAAATGTTTCTGCTATAATCAAAAAGCATTTCGGTGAAGACATAAAAGAAACATACGATATTTACGTACAGTTCCTACAGACTTATGAAGGTGTTGAGGGTGACAGTGCAAGCATTGCAATTGCTGTATCTGTAATATCAGCTCTAAAGGGTATACCTATCAAACAGAATTTTGCAATGACTGGATCACTTACTGTCAGAGGCGAAGTATTGCCTGTTGGTGGTGTTTCATCAAAAGTTGAAGCTGCAATAGAGACTGGAATGGAGTATGTAATCGTCCCAAAATCTAATCTAAACGACATAGTTATTGAGAAAAAAGAACTTGATAAAATCAAA
>CAZYEG010000112.1:0-4752 GCA_964646365.1 uncultured Methanosarcinales archaeon | reverse complement strand
ACTTCTGTTAAATCTACAGAAAATGATAATGCATCTTTAACTGCATCTACCTTTTCTTGATCTGTTAATTCAACAACACAGTCTACATGATTTGGATCTTCATCACAATCAACTTCATTGTTTTTACACCCAACCAATAAAACTATCGATAATACTAAAACTAATGTTAATAAAATCTTTTTCATTCTTCATTTTCTCCTTCTTTATTTTCTTTAATCCCTAACGGATTTTGTAACCCTTTGTAATTATTTGGTAATGACAACCAGCGTTTTCTTAAAACATGCGCAGCCATTTTTGGCTGTCTATTACGAGTGAATACACCTTTTTTGTTTCCACCAACTCGCTTCAAATCTTGCTCTGTCGCAAAGTCTGCAAAGTTCCAAGGATGTTCACCTATTACGTTTGGTATTTGGTCAAATACTTCATGATACTTTTCTAAAAACTCAACATAGTATTCTTCTGAGAACATCGTACTTGGTAGCGCATGATATCCGCTCAATGTGTCTGCTCCATATTCTGCGATAATGATTGGCTTATTGTATGATTTGCTCCAATTTTCTAATCGGTGTTTTAAATCACCTTTTGCCATATGGAACTTTGCACCGAACAAATCGTACCATCCACTATATCTATTTAACATTAAAATATCACTTAAAGGTGAAACCTTACATTTATTCCATGGTGCTATTGCACAATTGACAAATACCAACGGTCTTTCCTGAATATCTAATGTTCTAGCGAAATCAAACACTTCTTTGAAATAGTCATATGCTTTGTCTTCATCACTTGCTGGTTCGTTTGCAATGCTCCACATTACAACACATGCATGATTAACATCTCTTTTTACCATTTCAACAAGCTGATTTTTATGGTTATCTATTAATGTTGTAAACACTCCATCTTCTTCAAAGAAAGGTTTGTCTCCCATAACAGATAAATCTGCAGAACGTTTCCACATACCTACAGCAGGTACTTCATCAATAACAACAATTCCATATTCATCTGCCAATTGATAAAATTCTTCTGGATAAGGATAATGTGATGTACGAACTGAGTTTGCACCAATCCATTTCAATAATTCAAAGTCTCTAATCATAACAGGTAAGTTTAATCCTTTTCCTATTAAGTCAAAGTCATCATGTTTTCCAAAACCTTTGAAATAAAATGGTTTGTCATTAATGTAAAAACGATTATCAATGACTTTTACTGTGCGAAGTCCAACGTTTAGGTAATACTCATCAACAGTCTCAGCATCACTTACTTTCACTACTAATTTGTAAAGATATGAGTCTAGTGGTTCCCATAGTCTTGGGTTTTTCACCACAACTTCTCCTGTTGCTCCTTGATTAGTTCCTACTAAATTATTATCTTCATCATACAGATTTATGGTGACATTTTCACTTCTACCAACTACATCCACCTCATACTGAATGATTCCTACACCTTCTTTGAAATCTGGCTTCGTACGAATATTTTCAATATACGTACTCGGTGTAGTATAGATAGTTACAGGTCGATGAATCCCACTGTAATTGAAGAAGTCAAATGAGGGCCTTTGAAATCTTTCACCGTTCCATTTAGTTTCAACTGTACCAACAGGAATTGTGTTCATACTTAACTCATTGTTGACACAAACTGATAATCTATTTTCATTATTCTCAAGTAAGTATGGAGTGATATCAAACTCAAATGGTAAATACCCTCCTTCATGATTGCCAAGATACGTACCATTTAACCAGACACTAGCTCTCATTGTAACTGAGCTAAAACGCAAGACATGTCTTTGCTCATTATTGTGATAGTAAAAGTCTTTTTGGTACCAAACATCTCCTAAGTGATCACGGATGTTAGCTTCTGTAAATAAATCATTGTAGCTAGAAGGAACGGCAATACTTCGATAATCTTCTAACCCAAGATACCACTCTTTGTTTCTTCCTTCATTCTTTTTGTCTACTTTAAATTTCCACAACCCATTCATATTAAATAGTTGTCTTGACGTTGTTACTTTTGGATATAAATAACTACTCATTCTACACCTACTTTCTATGAACAACTACATGATAGTTATTGTTATCTTCATACGGTAAATATGTACCTGTCCATTCCTTATCATTTACATATACCTTATTCATGTTGCTTTTCATATTTAATGTAATATTATATGTTGATTGTTTGTATGTTTTAGTAATTTCTATGTTTTCCCATCCTGTAACGTTCAAAGGTTCTAGATAAATTCCTTTTGTCGTAGATCTAATTCCTAGTATATACTCTATTAGTACCCAGATAATCCAAGCAGTTGTACCAGTTGAATTGTGTAAACTACTTCTTCCAAAGTTTACAGAATTTGTAAGTCCAAAATAGTAGTTTGGTATATAGAGAGGTATTTGTAAATCTTTGTTAGGATTATTTTTATTGTTAGGTAAAATCATTTTTATTGCCTCAACCGCATCATCCCCACGATTATTTAAGCAATCTGCGAATGATTTAAACAACTCTGCATGGCAATATATAGAACCATTTTCTGTTGTTCCTGCTAATTTAGCACTTAATCTACCTACTTGATCATTCCATTTTTGATAACTTGGGTCTAATAATTTATGACCTACATCTGTTTTAAGTGAATCGATTATTTTATAGATAGAACTGATTTCTTTCTCAGTAAATACATCTGTCATAAGAGCCCAAGTTTGAGGATTTAAATACACGCTTCCTTCTTCTTTTGATGCATCTCCAAATTTATTTCCATCATCATCATAACCTGCGATTAGATATCCATTCTCAAAACAGTGCTCTCTTACTGCTTTTGATAATGTTTGTTTTATATTTACTAGTTTTTGATGATCTTTCTCATTTAATTCTTTTGCATATGGTAGCATTCTATTAATCGCAAAGATAGTAGCTAGTGTATTCCACGTTGATTCACCACGACCTTTTCTACCAATACCATTGATTGGATCTGTCCAATCGCCATCTAACATCAAACACAATCCATGAGAACCAACTGTCTCTGACATGTATTCAATTGCCTTAATTAAGTGATTGTATATCGTGTCTTTTTGATCTGTTTCATGATAAGACACCAATTCACTTAGATAAGCGATATCTCCTAGTTGTTCTATTCCTGATAAGATGGTAATTACCAACCATACAGGTCCATCTGAATGATCAAGTAAGCAAAGTCCACCTTTTCCAACACCTTGATATGTCTGCCATTGTTTGATTGATCCATCAAGGTTTTGTGTTGATAGTACTTCCTTCATTACGTTAAACGCAAAGGTAGGATCTATCAGTGCATACCCCATAGCATCTTGAAGCTGATTTCTGATTGGAAATCTTCCTGCCAAACGATTATTTACTGACATGTTGTATAATTGTTTCTTTAACCAGAAGTTTACTAGATGATTTAACTCAATTTCTGGTGTATTAATCTGAAATACAGAGTTTTGCCTGTTGTAGAATTCTTCTACTTTTTCAGCTTCTACTGCAATTCCAGTTGTTAATAATTCATTCTTTCTATGTACTGCCTGTTCTTTCGTTAAAGCTGCTCCAAGGACAATAGTAATTGTTTTCTCCTCGTTACTACGTAGAGTTAATTTGTGCTGCATTGCACCACCTGTCTTATTAAACTCTTCTGTTTTGTTGGAGCAAGTGTCCTTTTCTACTGCAACAGGAACAACTCCGTGATCGGTGTTATAACCGATAAAATTACTCTTTGAGCAATCATACGAATCAGGAGTAACATCTGAAAACATATAAATTGTTTTATATCCGTTTCGTTCAACCCAGTTCTTCTCCTCATACTTTACGTGGTATGGGAACGATGTACTTATGATCATATCGTTATCCACATCATAAGTACATTTCGCTTCCATTACACCAGCGTATTCAAAATCAAATATAGAGAAGAGGGAAATAATTCTGTCTGTGTTTTTGTTATTTTTAATACCAATTTGCCAAATTTCGTTCATCCCTTTTGTAGGGACAAATACCCTAACTTTGACATCCAAATCATTTCGATTAGTTTGTAGTTCGCTATAACCTAATGAATGTATTAGTTTATAAGATTGATACGGTGTTGGAAGTTGTTTTTGATTAACGTTCCATACATCGTTTTCTTCTTTTATATAGAAAGCCTTATACCCATTCAAGTAGTTTCTTTTATTAAAATGTGGTTTCAATAGTTTTGAAGCTCCTTGAAGTGTTTCTGTTACATTCATGTAATATTCGTTGTTGATCAGGTAGTTGCTATAGTCGCCCTTTTGTAGTGGAGTGTATAAAATATACTGATCTCCCTGTTTATTAAAATGTGATTTCATATTATTCTCCTGTAATTCCTGTACGATCGATACTTTCAATAAAATACTTCTGAGTGAATAGATACAATATCACAAGTGGTGTTATTGAAATTAAAGTCGCCGCGAACTGAATAGATTCATTAAATACTAAGCCAATTTGAGATTAGTCAATTCCATCTTCTACTGGCATTGAATTCTCGAACATTGATTTGAACTGTTCAATTACCTGAGGTAATGTCATGTAAGCCTCTTGTAAATACCTTTCGGTAATATATAACTCATTCCAATGCCATATAATTGAATATAATCCAACTACTAAGAATGCAGGTTTTGCCATTGGAATAGCAATTCTAATAAATACGGTGAATGGTCCAGCTCCATCAACTTGAGCTGCTTCATCTAATACTTTTGGTGTCATTTTAAAGAACTGATAAAAGATTAAGATAAAGATTGATTG
>CAZYEG010000111.1:0-4792 GCA_964646365.1 uncultured Methanosarcinales archaeon | reverse complement strand
CAGAAAGAAGTTCCTTAAGCGCCCTGAGTTCTTTGTGGGGATTGGTCATTAAGATTAGAAGTAAGTAATTGTTTAAAAATGTTATTACTATATAAGGGTTACTTCTGCAATCTGGTTGTTTTGTAAATATTTTTAAGCGAATATGCATTCTTATGTTTTTATGTACGGGTTAATGCCTAAGGGGGAACTTGAACATGCAGTGCTTTCTGATCCTATATACATGGCTAGTTTAGATGTGGGCAAAGTAAGAAAGAATCATCCTGAGGCAGAATATGGACATCATGTGAGAAAGGTGCTTGAGTTTGTTGATGATAATTTTAGTGGTAGTGAATTTTATTCTGAGTTAAGGCTTGTTGCAATGCTTCATGATGTTGGGAAGCTCGGAGATCTTACTGAGAAAAGAATGCCTGATTGTTCACCAATAAAAAAAGAATGGCTTGCTGATAGGTCTGAATGGTTTCAGGTTGAATATGATCCCATGGAAGAATATGATGTAGATATACATGCACAGTATTCGCATGAATATGCGAAAGTGAACTTGGAAGGTAAATGGGCGTACGCTGCAAAAGATATTGATGTTTCTCTTGTTTTGGATTTGGTTTTAGAACACGACATGGCTTATGACGCGTTTCATGAAGGTGTAGATTTGGAAGAATTTAGAAAACGTTTTTCTGGAAGAAGTGAAGACTGGTATGATGCAATGGTTAAGTTTGTTACAGCTGACCAAGCAGGACGTAATGAAGAACTTGCTGAATGGTTCGCTGATATGGTTGAGAAGGTTTAGCTATTTCTGAAAATATTACGAAATTTCTTTAGTAACGCATATTAAGAATTTTAGGTTAGTATTATTTGGAGGATAACCGATATGTTTAAATATTATATAATATTTTATAATATCATGACAACGCAAATAAATCTGAGGCTAAGTGAAGATTTTTTGGGTAAAGCTAGACAGTTTGCTAAAGATATGGGCTTTTTGAATGTTCAGGAGTTTTTCCGTGAAGCTGCACGTGAGAAAATATATGAAAGCTCTACAGTAAGAAAAGAATATTTGGCACGACTGAGTAGCAAGGAAGCATCTACTTTCTTGAGTGCAAAAGAATCCAAGGAATTTGAAAAGGAACTCAAAAGAAAGTTATAATGAGAAAATCAAAGTACAGTTACTTGTTTAGAAAGCAACTGAGAAAATTGAAAGGTAGAGAATTGCAAAATATTCTAAATAAGATAGATGAAATTTTGGCAACAAAAGATTTGGATCATTATAAAAATTTAAAATATGAATTAAAGAAGTATAAAAGAGTTCATGTGAATAATTCTTATGTAGTTTTGTTTTTTGGAGATGATGGTTTTGTGTATTTTGTTGACTATGCGCATCATGATTTGATATATGAAAAGAAGTATTCTGATCTGAGGTTTTAATGATAATATTTTATTAAAAACTCATAACCTTTTTAAGCATAAACACTATATTTATTCTTCTAATGACAAAAAAAGTGGAAAATAGTGTTATTGAGAAGCCAATAAGTATAGAGGTTGGTGTTAATAATAGAAAGATAAAGATAGTTAAATCTATAAAATGGTTTTTAAAGATTATAGCGTTCATCTTGTTACTTGTTTTTTTGATTAATATTATTTTTAAATTAAATATTTTGATTAATGGTGATGTCTTAATTAGTATTGATCCTTCGAACCAAAATATTTTAACGCAAAAAAGAACATCTGAAAATGTTTCTTATCTGATTTCGTTTGAAAATAGGATGTTTTGTGAGGCAACATGTAGCTATACATTTGTTGATTTGTCTAATAATAAAATAGTAGATCAAAAGAATTTTACTACAAAAGATAATAATAGTATGAAGATTGATTTTTTAATTTCGCCACCAGAGAAAGGAACGGGCCAATTGGCATTTGAACTTAATTCTAAATGTGTTAATAAAAAATCTTTTTTATGTAAATCAGATGAGACAGAAAGACAAAAATCATCTTTTTTGACTTTATCTTATGAATTATCTATAGAAGAACGAGATTCTATAGAGAATTTGAATGGATTGTTAGTCCAAAGTTTAAATGATGTGATTAATCAAGATTTAATGTTACAGGATTTGACTTATCAATACGAGATGTTAAATTCGAGTTTGCATTTGATGGATTTTAATTTGCAATCTTTTACGGATGATTTTTTCTTGTTAAAAAATGATATAATTGTTGCAAAAAATTTGTGGAATAATGAGGAGTATAATAGACTGAATGAATCTTTGGTAGATATAGACTATCAGTTGAGAGTTTTAAATTATTTATTGCTTAATGCAAGTAATTTTCTAAAGCGTCATGTTTATTCTTATGAAAATACTAGAAAAAATATTGTTGATTTTACAGGTGAATTTGAAAAGTATGAGGACTTAATTTTTATGAACCAGTTGCTAAAGCAAAATACACGAAATTATTTGTCAGATTATTATAAGATAGTAAAATCATTTAATAATAATAATTATCAGAATTATTTTGAGTTGGATGATGAGGTTGAAAACTTAACTACAGATTTGCTAATTCAATATGAAGATGCAGATAGAAAAATTATTGTTCTTAATGAATATGGTCAATCGTTATTGAATGAATATAATCTAACCCTAGTTGAACAAAATGACTCTCTATATACCTTAAATGCAATTTGTTTAAAGATTGATGGAATTGATAATTTAAGTGATAGAGGTGTTGATTTTAGTGCTGGTTATTGTGGCTATAATGCAGTGTCAATTAATTTTTCTAATTATGATTTTAACTTGATTTCGTTGCCGGATGTTGATGATCAGACGTTTTTAACAGATATTAATATTTCATTAAAGGAACATCTGCCAGTCTGTTGTATTTTTGATGAGTGTGATGTTTGTTTGCAATCGGGAGAGAATAAGAATAATGAAGAAATGTTTCCAATTATTTTAGTACATGGGCATGCATTTTCAGATTCTGCTTCTATAGAAAATTCTTTAGCAGGGTTTAGTACAATTAGGACAGGGTTGGTGTCAGATGGGTTTATAGACGGAGGGACTGTTTTAAATACGGATCTTATTTTTGGATATGAAGAAGGCGTTCTTGGGAAATATAATAAGCCGATTGTTTTTGGAACAACATATTATGTTGATGAGTCAATGATAAAATCTACTAATGATGACATTGAAACTTATGCAAGCAGACTTGATAAAGTGATTGATATAGTTAAATTCAAATCAGGATCGAGTAAAGTAAATATTATAGCACACTCAATGGGGGGACTTGTTGTAAGAAAGTATTTAGTTGATTTCGGTGATGATGATGTCGACAAGTTAATTATGATTGGGACGCCAAATAAAGGTATTGAGAGGCAAGTGGAATCTTTTTGCCCAATTGCAGGTGCTCAAAAAGAATGTTCTCAAATGAGTTCAACAAGCAAATTCATTAATGAGCTTAATAATGCTAATAATAAGCCTAAAAATACAAAGAGTTATGTTATATTTGGAGAGGGGTGTAATTCTAATCGAGGAGATGGTGACGGAGTGGTGTTTGTGAATAATACTAAATTGCCCTATTCGTTAAATTTTGGTATTAGTGGAGATTGCGATAATTCAATTTTGCATTCCGACTTGTTAAATATTAATAAATATCCAGAAGTGTATCAAATCATTACTAACATAATTCAGAATTAATTGAGAATTTATCTCATATGGAATAAAGTTTTTAAGGAAAAAGAAGTTTATATTAAAAAAAGGTGTTAAAATGAAATAAAATTTTTTTATAACAATTCTCTTTGTTTTTATTTTCGTTATTGGTTGTGACATAAATGAGATTCAAGAACCCGTGGAGGTAATGAACAAAAACACAACCAGTTGTTTAACGCAGGGAGAAAGTGGAGATGGTGAATGTTGTGAAGGTCTTGAAAGAGAACCAGGTTGTTTTTGGGATGAAGAAGTAAATCAATGTGTTTGTATTAATTGTTATGTATGTCTGAAATGCATTAAAACAAATTGCGGAAATGGTATTTGTGATGATAAAGAGGACAAGTGTAGTTGTTCAGAAGATTGTTCTTAATCGGTGTTGCCCCTTTTATTTTTAGTTATAACATCGGGCTTAAAAGAAGTTTTTTTCTCCCTCTGGAACGAGGATTTTTGAGGTATCCCACAAAAATCCGAAGTGACGAGCTGGAGAAAAAAATTTGGAGAAATTGGGGAATTTGCTTGGCAAATTAGCGTAAGCGACCCAATTTCTCTTTTAAGCCCTGTTAAGTTCGTTTCCCATACGCAAGTGTGGGAAACCTGCGTTCGCAGAGTTTTTGAATTGCTAATAAATCGAGCGAAGCGAGTCTATATGTGCGTAGCACTGGGGGTCTGAGTGTTCCTTCTATTGAGCGAATGCAATACGTCAAGAACAAGTAGCCAGGGGACAATTTTATTACTTACAAAGCGAAGCTTCTTTTAATTATACATCAAGTTCCAGTCCGATACAAAAATCTATTTTTCTGCAACAAAGAAAAAGTCTTGAGAATTATTTATGTATTCTTCTTTTTCAGCAAATTCTATTTGTAATTTGATAAAATCCTCTTTATTTTTAACTTCATCCATTTCATATTTATCCATTAGATTAAATATACCTAATAATTTTTTTATATTAAATTGATTTTTTTCAAGTGCATTTTTCAATTCTTCTAGAGTAAATTCATGGCTTATATGGCCTTTTTCTTGTCCACCCCACACTATATATCTATTACCTGTTTTCATATTTTCTCTGAATAAATCAAAATCGCCTTCCTTGAGTTCATGAG
>CAZYEG010000110.1:0-4799 GCA_964646365.1 uncultured Methanosarcinales archaeon | reverse complement strand
TAAGGTTGCAAATATCCACATACTCTCAAGCACATATACTAACATTATGATATTTATGACTTTGATTAGTGGGATAATATCTTTATTGTTTTTCTCAATCTTTTTTTTATCTATTAGACTTTCACCAGTCAGTATTTTTTTACGTACATTAATGATGACTTTTCTTACACTCTCAACAACGTTTTTCATATTCATTTCATATCCACACATGCTTATAGGTTCAAGGAGAAGGAATATAAAAGCTAATCTTCCATTCGCAATTAATCATATGGCAGCAGTTGCGGGGTCTGGTGTCTCTCCAGATACAATGTTTAGGCTGATATCAGAGTCTGAAGAATATGGAGCTATCTGCATTGAACTTAGGAAGATTGTCGAATTTGTTGATATATTCGGTTACGATCTCTTGACAGCTATTAAATCTGTCACTAAAAACTGTGCTTCACCAGAACTTAAAGAATTTTTCGATGGTTTTGTTTCAACGATTGAAACAGGTGGCGATCTTAAGACATATCTTAACCAACATGCAGAAGAGGCTATGCTAACATATAGACTTGATCGTCAAAAATATACAGAGACAATATCCATATATTCCGATATTTACACCGGTGTACTTATTGCAGCGCCATTGTTTTTTGTCGTTGCACTTTCACTCGTTAACATACTAGGAGGAAAAATTGGGAGCATCAATGTAGAAGTTTTGATATCTGCAGGGACTTACATAATGATTCCACTAATGAATATCGCATTTTTGATATTTTTAGAAGTATCACAACCAGAGGTATAACATGAAGGTAGAATTTAAAGCACGACATGCATTGGGAATTGTATTAGGTCTATTTGTTGCAATACTCAATATTATTTTCATGCGTGGTCAAATATTATTCTGGCCAATGATGGTTGTTGCATTTTCTTTTGCTTGGGCAACATTTTGGATAGATTTTATTTCTGAAAATAAAAGGCAAAAGGAACTTGAAAGAAGATTTCCCGAATTTGTTAGAAACCTTGTAGGAGCTATCAAGTCAGGTATGCCAGCATCAACAGCAGTTATTCATGTTTCTAAAACAGATTATGGAGATCTTTCTCCCTATATTACAAAACTTGCAAACCAACTTGAATGGTCTTATCCATTTCATAAGACTCTGCAAAGCTTCGCAAGAAATACAGGCAATTCAATCATTAAGAGGGCGATATCAACTGTTATCGAAGCTGAACGATCAGGTGGTAATATGGAAGACGTCTTGGAATCGATCACTAATTCTCTTATTGAGATCAAAAACATCAAACTTTCAAGAGAAGCAAGCATCCATTCACAGCTTGTACAGAGTTACATAATTTTCTTTGTATTTTTATCCATCATGATTGTTATACAAAATGTACTTGTTCCTTACATTGGTTCATTTTCTGAAGCAAGTTCGGGTTCTGTTACAGGGGACAACCTTTTTAATATGATGGCAAAGGTCTCTATAGATTTCTCAAGTCCTATCAACTTTTTTTATTCACTTGGGGGGTGGTTTGTTTCATTTCATGGTATTCTTCTTATGCTTGCTATGTTCCAAGGGTTCTTTGCAGGTCTCGTTATGGGGAAACTTGCAGATGGGGATATAAAGAGCGGACTTAAACATTCAATTATACTGATTACATTGGCGTTTTTTGTTATAACATTATCACAGGGGTTTTTATGATGAAGAAAGGTATGTCGTTTAACATTTGGTTGGCAATCATCATTGCACTGGTTGGTGCAGTATTGATTATGTCATTTACAAGATTCTTTGGAGATATTTCCGAAAGAAGCAGCGAAATAGCATTCCAGGATTTTTTAGTAGATCTTGAAAAAAAGGTCGAGACTATGAGAGATAATTATGGAACAGTGGACACTGTTGACTATTTTGTGGGTAGTGATTACAATCGACTTTGTTTTTCTCAATATGGCATGGCGCAGTCTAGAGGGATTGTGAATCAAGAACTTTTTGATTTGATAAATTCATCAATTCAAAAAAATATATTTGTTTTAGATGATGAGGCTGTAAGATCTTTTTACATGCAAGGAATAATAATTGAAAAATTGGGACAATATAGATTTGGTTGTTATGAAGTAGAAAAGGGAAAAGTATCTATCCGTTTTGAAGCGCGTGGTGCAGGAACGCTTATTGGTCCGCCGTTTAATAATACTGAATTTTCAGATTGTGTAATAAAAGTTCCAGACGTAATGAACACAAAGACTATGCGTCCTGATAGATGGCATCTTGATCAGAGATACTTTGTCCAGGACGATACAGGTAAAGTGGTTACTGCTTGTGGACCTGCGGGCTGGGAAGACGTTGAATTGATAACATAGAGGGGTTGGGAATGTATAAAAGAATAATAATATTATTATTGGCAGTCTTAGTATGCACGGCATGTCAAAAAAACAATATAGATCATGATGTTACTTATAATGACTGCACGCTTAGATGTGAATCTGATTATTATTCAAGAGTTTCCTTCGATACCGATGATGAATCTGCTTGTGAAAAAGCCAGCAGCAAGAAAGGACGTACCATGTGTATTGATTCTGTCATATTTCAAAAAGCAGTTATTGAAAATTCTGAGGACTTGTGTCAAGAAATAACAGATAATACAATAACTGAAATTTGTGTTAACACAATCTTAGAAGCTAAAGATGTTGAAAGTCAATATTCAGTATCGTCTGATTCTAGAGAAAATCCAGAAGAATGTATAAATTCATCATTAAGAAGATTTACACTTGGCAACCAGGACATTTCACTTTGTGAAGAAATTAGTGATGAAGATGAAAAAATTAAATGTCAAGATGAAGTAAATATGTTTAATGCGCTTATCAATTTGGATAGGTCATATTGTATCAACATAAGTACAAATCAAAATAAGATATTATGTGAAGATGAAATTTCATCTAGTGAAGCAATTGTAAAGCAGGATGTAGAGATATGTAATCAAATAAAGACAGATAGTTTACGACAACAATGTTTTTTAGATTTCGTAACGACAAATTCAATTCAAGAGAATGACGTAAATATATGTAATCAGGCCGCAAGTGAATCTTTAGTAATAGAATGTAAAGATTCTTATTACTATAACTCTGCATTCTCAGAAAAAGACATAAAATTTTGTAAAAAAATTATAGATGAAGATTTAAAAGAATTTTGTTTAGCAGGTAGGAATAATAATAATGAATAATGACATCTTTCACAAGTTAAGTAAAAAGAATTTGTTTTGGATATTTTTAATTATCTTCTCATTTGTATTTTTTACATTTGATATTAAGATTGTTTCTGCAGGTGTCTGCGATGACTACAATGCAGGAGATCCGTGTTATAGAGATTGTTATCAATGGAATAATTATTATTATGTGCAAGAATCAAATCATATTCAAAGAACAAGTTATGTAGACAGATGGTCAGCAAATGAATGCGTGCGTGCAACTTCTCCTGTAGATTATGGTTTCGGCGAGATAATGAGAATAGCACAAGGGCCAGGGGACGTTCAGGATGGATATGGGCAATATTTTGAATGTCAATCACACTGGTGTTATTACGGTCTTTATCGAAGAAAATGTTTTGGCAATTGGTATGATTCTTTCAGTTATCAATGTGACGGAGACATGAGACAAAGAAAAAAGGTAAGGTCAAAGTACTATAGTCCATGTAGTGGGTCAACGTCCTACTGGTTCGATGTTCCATGCCCATCTGGCACCGTTTGTAGAAATGATGATGAGTGCTGGCCAAAAATTTGGACAAGGTTTGCAACTAGCAGCAATCCCTGGCATTCTGAATATAATTTATATGATTTAGATGATAATTCCATTAGTAGTCAGAACAGCTGGGTTGCATGTAGTAAAACCAGCCATCATTGCGCTTTTATTCAGACTCCAGGAGGATCACCTACATGTTATGGTTTGGGTGCAATTATTCCACAAACAACATATGGAGGTAACAAGAAAATTAAATGCGTATATCAACCATCTGTTGGCCAGGGTGTTTGGCTTGATGTTGATGGGGCTAACGGTTATTTTTGTTCACCAGCATCTTATATTGTTGAAACTTCTGGCGAGACAACAAGTCACGGTGGTTATTTTAATGGTTTATCAGATGGGATAGAATGTTGTGGTGACGATAATTATGAAAAGGTAGTTTCAAGAGTCTCTAGATATAGTTCTGGTGACGGATTGTTTTTGTCTGGTTCGTCTGCATCAGATAGAGTTTGTTGTAGTCACAGTACAGATTGTGTATACAATAATAAATGTTATATCAATGCAGTTGCCGATGTAACAGGTGATTCTCGTAATGATGGTGTTTGTTATCAAAACAAATGGACTGATTGTGATATAGATGTTAATCATTGTCAAAATTATTGTGGTTATGAGTTCATCAAGTCAGGAGAGTTTAATATTGCTGGGATGTGGGGAGAATATGATAGCGGTACAAAAGTCTCAGCAGAATGTTGCGGTGATGAAGCCCCAGAAACAACAGTTAGCTGTAAAAAAACTGCAAACACTAATTGGAATTGTGCAGGAAAAACTTCTTGTTGTGATATAGGAACAGATTGCATCGATCCAGGAGATGGGGAATGCATAACACATAATCAGCCAGATGAAATAGATCTTACCACTCAACAAGACAAATATTCATACTGTCAATCAACCGGTCAATGGGAAGATTGCGATTACGAAATTAATAATTGTGGTGATGCAATTTGCGGAGACAGTGCAGGTGTCACATGCGGAGAAAACTTGTTGGAATGCAATTACCTTGAAACAGAATGCTGTGGAGATGACACTGACG
>CAZYEG010000109.1:0-4856 GCA_964646365.1 uncultured Methanosarcinales archaeon | reverse complement strand
ATATTCGAAGTAGATGCAAGAAAAAAACTATTAACAGGATTTGAAAAACTTGCATCAGCAGTAAAAGTCACATTAGTTCCAAAAGGAAGAAACGTTGTCTTAGATGAAGGCTTTGGAAGTCCAACAATCACTAACGACGGAGTAACAATCGCAAAAGAAATCGAATTAGAGGACAAATTTGAAAATATGGGTGCACAACTAGTTAAAGAAGCTGCATCAAAAACAAGCGACGTTGCAGGTGACGGAACAACTACAGCAACACTCCTAACCGAAGCAATACTAAAAGAAGGAATGAAAAACATCGCAGCTGGAGCTAGTCCAATGGCAGTAAAAAGAGGTATTCAAAAGGCTTCAAAAACTGTAGTTGAATATATCAAATCAAAAAGCATCGATGTAAAAGACAAGATCAAAGAAGTTGCAACAATTTCAGCTAATAACGACGACGAAATTGGACTATTCATATCCAATGCCATGCACAAAGTCGGAACCGGTGGAGTAATCACAGTTGAAGAAGCAAAATCAATGGATACATCCGTTGAAGTAGTTGAAGGAATGCAATTTGACAGAGGATTTATCTCACCATACATGGCAACAGATTCAGAAACCATGAAAACAGAATTCGAAAACGCATACATACTTATCTTTGACAAGAAAATTTCAAATCTAAAAGATATTGTAAAAGTCCTTGAAGGAATATCACAAGAAGGAAAACCTCTTCTTATAATTGCAGAGGACATTGAAGGCGAAGCTCTTACAGCAATAATACTTAACCTTATCAGAGGATCAATAAAAGTATGCGCAGTAAAGGCTCCTGGATTTGGAGATGACCAAAAAGCAATGCTTGAAGACATAGCTATTCTAACAAAAGGAAAAGTTATCTCTGAAGAAAAAGGCATGAAACTTGAAGATGTTACATTAGAAGATCTTGGTAGTGCATCAAAAATAACTGTCGATAGAGAAAATACCACAATCATTGGTGGTGTAGGAGAAAAAACAGATATCCAAGAAAGAATCGACCAAATCAAAGCACAAGTTTCAAGGACAGATTCAAAATACGACAAAGAAGATCTTCAAAAAAGACTTGCAAAACTTTCTGGCGGAGTTGCTGTTCTAAAGATTGGCGCACCAACAGAAGTTGAAATGAAAGAGAAGAAAGCTAGAGTTGACGACGCACTTCACGCAACAAGAGCAGCTATTGAAGAAGGCGTTGTTGTTGGCGGCGGCGTAACACTTCTACACTCAATCAAAGAACTTGAAAAATCAAGCCTTGATGGAGAAGAACAAATCGGTCTCGAAATAATCAAGAAAGCAATGGAAGCACCAATCCGACAGATTGCAATCAACTCAGGAAAAGAAGGTTCAATCATCGCTGAAAAATTAAAAAAAGAGACAGACGACAATATAGGATACAATGCAAGAACTGATGTGTTCGAAGACCTAATGAAAGCAGGCGTTATTGATCCAGCAAAAGTTACAAGAACAGCTCTACAAAATGCAGCAAGTATCTCAGCAATGATACTTACAACAGACGTACTTGTAACAGACAAGCCTGATAAAGACAAACCTAGCATGCCTGCTATGCCTCCAATGGGAGGAATGGGTGGTATGCCAGGAATGATGTAATTTCATCATAAGGTAAACAAAGATGAACGAAAAAGAAAAAAAACAAGAAAAGAAAGCAAAAGCAAAACCTGATCTTCAAAGTAAACTGAATGACACTACTATGCTTTTACAAAGAGTCCAAGCTGACTTTGAAAATTACAAGAGAAGAGTAGACGAAGAAAAAAAAGATTTGATAGCATATTCACAATCCAAATCTGTATCTGAGATTCTTCCAGTAATAGACACATTCGAGGTTGCACTTAAAAATTCATGCGATCATGAACAATTTCTTAAAGGTGTAGAACTTATCTACTCCCAATTCATGACAGCCCTTTCATCCATGAATGTAAAAACATTTGAAGCAGTTGGCAAAAAGTTTGATCCACATCTACACGAGATACTTATGCAAGAAGAGCAAGATGTCTCAGAAGAAAAAGATGGAGAAATTATTGAAGAATTCCAAAAAGGATACATGATTGGAGACAAAATACTTCGTACAGCAAAAGTAAAGGTTGTAAGAGCTAAAAAAGAAAAAGATGAGTCAGATAAAAAGGACGACAAAGAAGAAAGAGATACTAAACCTGGCGACAATTAAGTGTGAGAAGTGCACACATTGTTGCGAATACGGCTCAGGCATAGTGTTAAGTGAAGAAATTAAAGAAATTGCAAAAAAACATGGAACCACCGAGGAAGAATTTAAAATAAAATACCTTGAACCTCACATAAAATTCAACACAAAACATTATCGCTTTAAAACAATAAAAAAAAACAATATGCCTTACGGCAAATGCATCTTTTTGAAAGATAACGGATGCAAAATACACGATATCAAGCCCCTTCATTGCAGAGTTGGAACATGCAACGAACATGGTGAAGATATCAACATATGGTTTGCGATAAATCATTTCGTAAACAAGTACGATCCAGAATCAATCAGGCAATGGAACACATATATCAAACTTGGAAACAAGACCATTGCCCAGAGCGAACTCAAAGACCTCGTGTCTGATGAAGAAAAGCTCAAAGAAATATTGGATTACAAAATATTACGTTAGGAGGAAAATAAAATGACAGAAAACAAAAAAGAAAAAATCATAGGAATCGATTTAGGAACAAGCAACTCTGCAGCTTCAGTATTGCAGGCAGGAAAACCAGTAATAATCCCAAGCGCAGAAGGTGCATCAATGTATGGAAAAGCATTCCCAAGTATTGTATCATTCACAAAAGAAGGACAGATGCTTGTAGGAGAACCTGCACGAAGAATGGCAGTTTCCGAACCAGGAAGAACAATATCTGCTGCAAAAAGAAAAATGGGAACATCCCACAAATACAAAATTGATGAAAAAGAATACACTCCGCAACAGATATCTGCATTTATACTACAAAAAATCAAAAAAGACGCAGAAAAATTCGTTGGCGAAGAAATCAATAAAGCTGTAATCACAGTTCCAGCATACTTTGATGACAACCAAAGACAAGCTACAAAAGACGCAGGAGCAATTGCAGGATTAGACGTAGTAAGAATCATCAACGAGCCAACTGCAGCATCACTTTCATACGGCCTTGACAAAGGAGAAGGTGAATTTAAAATTCTTGTATTCGACCTTGGCGGTGGAACACTTGATGTAACAGTAATGGAATTCGGGGACGGTGTTTTTGAAGTAAAATCCACATCAGGAGACACACAACTTGGTGGAACAGACATGGATCAAGTAATTGTTGACTATATTGTAGATGACTTCAAATCAAAAGAAGGAATTGATTTGTCAGCCGACCCAATGGCAGTACAGAGACTTAAAGAAGCTGCTGAAAAAGCAAAAATCGAGCTATCAACAACAATTGAGACCGACATGAACCTTCCATTCATCACAGCTGATGATAAAGGACCAAAACATCTCAACATGAAGTTAACTAGATCAAAACTTGAACAACTTATTCAACCAATTGTTGATAAATGCAGACATCCAGTTGAACAAGCAGTAAGTGACGCTAAAATATCAATGAAAGATATCAACAAAATCATCTTAGTTGGTGGACCAACAAGAATGCCAATTATCCAGAAATTTGTTGAAGACATCACAGGAACAAAAACTGAAGGCGGAGTAGATCCAATGGAATGCGTTGCGCAAGGAGCATCTATCCAAGGTGGAGTACTTGCAGGAGAAGTAAAAGATGTACTTTTACTAGACGTTACACCTCTTACACTTGGTATCGAAACACTTGGAGGAGTATTAACAGCTCTAATTAAAAGAAATACAACAATTCCAGCAAAAAAATCTCAAGTATTTTCAACAGCAGCAGACAACCAACCTGCAGTAACTATTAACGTACTGCAAGGAGAAAGACCAATGGCTGCTGATAACAAAGAACTTGGAAGATTTGATCTTGTAGGAATACCACCTGCACCTAGAGGAGTGCCTCAAATTGAAGTAACATTTGATATTGATGCAAATGGAATTCTTCACGTATCTGCAAAAGATAAAGGAACAGGAAAAGAACAGTCTATCAAAATTACTGCACCAAACAAACTTTCTGAAGAAGATGTAGAAACAATGAAAAAAGATGCAGAAGCACATGCAGACGAAGACAAAAAGAGAAAAGAAAAAGTAGAAACTCTAAACGAAGCAGAAACAATGGTCTTCCAGTATGAAAAAACTCTGACTGATATGGGCGATAAAGTTGACAAATCAAAAATCGAACCTATAAAGAAAGATATTGAAGGTCTAAAAGAGCTTCTTAAAGACAAAGATAAAAACTACGATCTCATCAAAAAAGCTAAGGAAGATCTGACTGCAAAATTCCAGAAAGTCTCTGAAGAACTCTATAAAGCAGCAGCTGCAGAACAACAAGCAGCACAAGGCGCTGCAGGAGCACAACCTGGAGCAGGCGAAGAACAACCTCCAAAAGACAAAAAAGATGACAATGTCGTAGACGCTGACTTTAAAGAAGAAAAGAAAGACGACAAATAAATACCTCCTATATTTTTTTTATTTTTTTAATATTTTTTTTATTTCTCTGCAATTACTATCTGATTCTTTAATACAATCCGACAAAGTCAAAAGTTTTTTCTTAGAATTCATCTTATACAAAACCATTTCAACAGATTCTTTATATGAAAAACCACGACCACCAAGCACATGCAAAAATATCAATGAACCTTTAACTGTCACAAATTTAAAACATTCAGCATTTTTTACAACTTCAGCAATTTTTGATTCCGTATCAATCTTTCCATGATGCGCCTTAATAGAATT
>CAZYEG010000108.1:0-4895 GCA_964646365.1 uncultured Methanosarcinales archaeon | reverse complement strand
AGCCAGGGAAACCCTCTACTATGATTGGTTTTTTTATTTCTTTATTTAGTTTGATTTCCATTTCTATCCCTTTTTTTATTGATGACTTTATTTTTATTCGAATCCAAGTCTAAGTTTTTTATCTTTAAATGATTCAAGATCTTCTGTTAGCTCTTCAAGCTCTTTTTCAACCTTATGAAATTTTCTTTTGTTTTCTTTTAACTCTTTTTTATATTCGTCTTCTGCGTTTCTTATTTCATTAACAAGGTCTTTGTTTAATTTTTTTCTTTCTTTTGTCGCTTTTTTTGAGTCTTCTTCTCTGCTTAATGATCTTAATTTGATTGAAAGTTCTGATCTTAATTTTTTGATTTTTTGGTTTAACTTTTGTTTACCAGTTCGTATCTCAATTTCAAGGTTGACTTTCTCTTTTTCTAGATGGTAGATCTCTCCTCTTATTTCAGAAAGAATTGGTTCAAGTATTGTTTCAGATACCATTACATATCCACTTGTTAATAGACCAAAAACATTACCGCTTACTTTAAATTGTATAAATCTTTCAGCGTGGTAGTTCTTTTTCTTTGCTTCTTTGATGTCGAATACTCTGTGCATAGTTTTTCCCCTTTTTTAATGTTTTTTTACATTCGGTATTATTTAAATATTTGGTTTTATTTTGATTAAGATTATTTTTTGTTAATATTTTGATTCTATCTCTGGGTTTGTGTATGTGGTAAAAGGTATTTGTCTTATCCAAAAACGCTTTTTTTGTGTTAAAAAACGAGGTAAAAATATGTCATTAATAACAACAAGAGTGTCTTTCATTTCTTTTAGGAGTTTTTCTTCGATTTTTTCATGAAATCCTTTGTCAGGATTGATGAATATGATGTCGAAATTGGAGATGTCAGCATTGAGAAAGTCTCCGTTTATGAAGTTACATTTGCTAGAATCGATATTTAGTTTTTTTTTGATTTCTATACTTTTTTTGTACAATTCTTTGTCAAATTCTATTCCGGATGCTTTTGTAAAGAGTGAGGCAATTATTGTCACTTTTCCATCACCAGAACCGAGATCAAGAAAGTTTTTGTGTCTTTGTAATTCAAATTTTTTAAAGAAGTTGTAATAAATTTCACATGGGAAATGTCCCCAAATTCCTTTTGTGGTACTACGTATGCTTTTTTCTCCTTTAGAATGTAACTCATCGTAGAATTCTTGATATAATTTTTTTATTTTCTTTATCCTGTCTATTCCATTGGTACTTCTGACCATAATGTCCAATCCTGTGAAGGTGAGTATGGCTGAAAAACGAAGTTTGGAGAATATGTTCTTCCAAAATATCCATTTTGAACTTGGGTGAATGAGTCGCCTCCTCCTCTTCCTCCAATTCCGCCAGAATATGATCCAGTAGGTGATGCAAGGTTCCCAAAATACTTCCATGTTTGCATTACTCCATGGAAATCTGAGTTGTCTGTTGTTGCTGCAGCACCAGGTTCAACTATGATTTTTTCATCGTAACCATATTTTTTGATTATTTTCATTGCCTCTTTAATTGGAGCGTTACCTTGTCCAGGTGAGAGATGATCATCTTGATAACCATAGTTGTCAGCTAGATGAATGTTTCCTATGAGATTGTTTTTTGCGAGATCTTCAATCTCTTTTAGATACCATTTGTTGAATTCTTTATCGCTACCTTGAAAATATTTTCTCCAAACGTTTAGATGTCCTGTGTCGATTGTAACTTTGATGTGTTGCTCTGCCATCTTTTTTGCTTGTTCTTTTGACATGCCAGGTTTATAGTTTGGATTATCTCTCATTAATGCTTCATCTCCCACCCTACGATGAGGGTCTGCAACATGTTTTTCTGTGAGCATCTCAACCATTTTTTCTCTTGAGATATTAACGAGATTTTTCAATTCTTTTGGATGAGAACCATAACTTTCTGGGAAGATGTTTTCCATTGTGATGAAAACTGGTTTTTCTGTTTTTTTTGCTTTTGTTTCTTCCATTGCTTTGATTCCTAATTGTGCGTATGAGTCTCTTGATTCTTCAAGAGCGTATTTGAAAGCTGATTTGACGTGTTCTTGAGTTTCTCTTGAATCTCTTGCTTGTTTCTCTTGTGATACACCAGATTGCTGGTAGTATGCCATATTTCTTTCTTGTTGCCATATTTCTTTCTCAAGAATTTCGGCAGGAGTAGCTTGCTCGGAAGGCAGTAGTCCAACTTGGCTTACTGCAGACCTGATTGTCGGGTCATTCATCATTATTTTCCATTTTTCGTCATCAGGTATGTTTTTTTCCATGGACCTATAATAATTTAAGGCTTTTTTTAGGTTGGTTATCATGCCAAGTGAATCTTTTACATGTACAGAGAACTGTAAAGCCCAACCACGGGAATAACCTTCGTTGGTTTCAAGAGTTGATCTAAGATACCTTTCTTCTGGAGTGATTTTTTCCCAGTGCTGTAATGGTCGCCCCATTCTTTTCTGTTCAAGCCTGTTCCATTCGTCAGCATCATTTTCGAAATAATTCCAGTCACGCATTTCACTTTCAAAACGTCCTGTTTCTTTGTTGTATTCTGGTACTCTACCATGTTCAACATCAAGAGGGTCAATTACTATGTTGTTTTCATAGTCAAGATAGTCTCCTTCTTCAACGGTTTTTGTTTTTGCTACAATTTCTCCATCTGTATTTGTATAGAAAAAGGGATTATCTTTGCCATATTTGTTTTCTATTTTCTTAATAAAATTATGATCATCAGGTACGGAGTATTTTAGAACTTTTTGTCCTTGCAATTCCTTATCATATTGACTTTTTGTATTATTATTGTATTGTCTCCATGAAGCGATTGCTACTCTTTGATTTTTTCTTACTTGTTGCATTACTTGTCCAGTTCTGTCATCAATTACTCTAATGACTGCTCTGTCGGATTCTTCGTCATATGCTCTAAATTCAGGTATTTTATTTCCAAGACTATCAAGTTTAACTTTTCCTTTTTTATCGTGTTGCCATCTCCAGTCTTCTTCGCCGTATACGGATTCCATAGATAGTGGACGTTGGAATTCACCAGTATGAACAACGACTGATCCTCCAGCGGTTGCGTCTGCTGCGAATTCAATTGCACGTTTTACTTCGTCAACAGCTGTCTTACGTTGTTCTTTTGAGTAGTTTCCTTGCTGGTCTTGTCCTGCAAGTCCCATGATACCGAAACTTGCGTGAGTTGTCATTGATACTTCACGAGCTTTTTGTAATTCTTTAAGTGCGACTCTCTGTTCATATCCATAGACTCCAGGAGTCTGTGCCTGTCTGTTAGAACGAACTGCACCAGGGAATTGGATTTCAATATGCCCTATACCGGTTCTAAGTTTTGCATCTACACCTTGAATATTGTTTGCAGCAATTCCTAGAGGTACACCTTGGCCAATGTCTTTAATGGTTAGTCCCGCGCCGCCAGAGTCTTCAATATAAGGCTTATCAGATTCGGGGTAGATGGTTGGCATTGCTCCTACTTCTACTCCAAGCGGTTCATCTCTTCCTTCTCCAGGGTTATAATACCCTCTATCAAGATTGTGATAGTATGGGGTTGATGTCATTACCATTTTTTATTTTCCAAATTCGCGATATTTTCTTATATTGTAGTCAACACTTTGACTTGCAACAAGCGCCATTGTCACTTCATCACTGATTGTGTAACCTTTTTTTATTTTTTCTTCAAAATTGTTTCTGATTGTGTCTAATCTTTCTGATACATCGTAAAAATCTTGAAAATCATTTTCGGACCAGTTGTTATTGTATCCGAGTTCTGTTAATTGACTGTAAATGTTTCTTATTTCTTGTTGAACAGCTCCGGGAATTTGATAATTGATTCCTGGTGGAGGCAATTCTTCTGGCGCTGCTTCGCTTACGGTATTTTCCAGTTCGCTATCACTTTTCTCCCAAAGGTGAGTTATATCTGTTTCAATTCCTGGAACTTCGATCTCGTCAATTTTCTCTTTTTCTTTTCTGATGTCTGCTTGAGCATCAAGAATCATGATTTCTGCTTTTTCGATATCTCTTTTTCTCTTTTCTTCGAGTTCTTTTAATTTTTTTATCCTATTTTCAGGAGTCATCCGTTTTATGTCTTTGAATTCATCCAATTTGATCAATTCGGGATTACCATGTCATTAATTTATAGGCTTTTTTGAATTCTTTATATGTAGTCCACATACTTTTTTGTGCGTGACTTGTTGCTTTTTTCTTTTCTTTACCTAATTTCCAAGCATCGGGTTTTTTCTTTTTCTTTGATCCAAATGTGCCTTTAAGATTAAACAGTGAAAGGAATGGGTCTAGGGCAGATTCTCTTTTTTCTTCAATTTCTGCTCTATTCTTTTTTTTGTAAACTCTTTTTTCTGCTTCTTCAAGATATCTCATTAGTTCGCCGCCCATTGCGTCCATTGCTTCTTTTATTGAATCATCAATTTCTCTGAAAAGAACCATATTTTCTTCTCTTTTCATCTCTTTATAGGATTCAATTTGATTTTTTTTCCATCCGTAACTTCGCAAGTACATTGTTACTTTTCCGGCATGTACTGGTCCTTTTTGATAATCATCATGGAAATTCATTAATGCTCTGCTTCTGTAAAAGAAGTATGCGGAAATTACTGAGTGATATGTTTTGTTTGCGCCAATGTTTGATCCAGATTTGATTGTTACTGGAAGTTGTGATGCAAGAAGTTCGATTTCTATTACCGCACCTTCGAATGCATTAATCAATTCGTCACTCTCTGTATGATCTTTCATGTGAAGTCTTCGAATGTTTCTTAGGTAAGGTTTAACCCAAGCCATATACATGTCGATTACTTCATAATGTTGTCTTAGATATTTTAATGTAAAAATTCTTTTACTTTTTAATTCATGGGATGTGAATCTTTTCGATTCTAAGTATT
>CAZYEG010000107.1:2267-4915 GCA_964646365.1 uncultured Methanosarcinales archaeon | reverse complement strand
AAATAGGAAATTTGCCAATTGTTTTCCTCGCCAAGCATCTTTTACATACTCTGGCCTCGGCAACTTCTCCGAATCTAGATACTCAGAAATTTCAAAAAAACGATTATTGACTTCTGTAATGCTTTTATTCTCATTATTTTTTGTGTGTGCAAGAACTTTGGGCATGTTTTTTAATAAATCTAGAGTGGTTGCAATAATTTCTTTTCTTGGTACGGTATTAGGGTCAAGTTCGTTAATAAGATATTTTGATCCTTCTTGACTTTCAAACACTGCTCTTTGCATAACTCGTTCAGGACTTCCTTCTATTCTTGCCCCTTTTGAAAGTTGTTTAAATGAAATTGAATAATTATTAAGAACTTCTAAGATTAAGTCTTCAGTTATCATAATGAGAAATGCTTTTTGGAAGTTTAAAAATTATTCTGTTATGGATTATAATTTACTCTAATTCTCTTTTTAGAATTTTATGGCTATGATTTAATGCTTTAAATTTCTCAACATCGCCGTTCGGCATATCAGGGTGTAAATCTTTTGCCAAAACTTTGTATTTTTTATTAATTTCTTCAATATCTATTGTGTCATGATCGACTCCAAGATGTTCTCTTGCAGCCTTTCTTTCATCTTCAAAATCATCTTCTTCATTAAAATCCAAAATAAACTCTTCGATAGTTTTCTTTCCTTCAATAACTGCATCGACTTCAAATTCTATCACTTTTAACACTACAAATAGATTATCGACATATCTATTACACATCTTATAAGTATAATGCAAGTGAGACCCATCGAGATACCAAGATGCTTTTGCTGGGACATTTTTAATTGCAACTGGTTCAATTTCGATATCTACATCGTCTTCTGTAAGACCAACTGCTCTAAGCTTAGTAATTATATTATTTTTAAATTTCAAAGCTCTTCTGTTGAACGAATTTTTAACAGGAACAGCATTAAATTCATATCCTTTTGCCTTAATTATTGCCATTTTATATGGTATTCCGTGTTTCCTTTCAGTATTTAAGCGTTTATGTAAAACCAGAAGGTTTTTTAAAGTAATTTCTAATATTTAATGATATGAAAAAGAATGAGTTGAATGTTTTATCAGTTGACATTGATAATTTCGATCTAAAAGTATTGGAGAACAAAAGAATTGATAAATTAGTTTTAGAATTTAAAGAAGAAACTCAGATTGAGAAATTTAATAAAATTTATCCCGAGCTCCTATTGAATAAAATTTATCCGTTAACAAAAGGGATTCCGTTTTGTAAAGGAAAAATTGAACACTGCGTTGAGCTTTTTTCTAGTACAGGACTTGGCAACAAAAAGAAAGAATGTAATTCTTGCCAATTGAAGAAATATTGCAATTATAATTTAGAAGATTTTGATATTAAATCTATTAGAAATGCACCTAAAGATCTATTAAAATTCTTGGAGGAAAGAAATGAAAGTCTTAATGATTGGATTTAATGTCCAAAAAGATGTATTTCCTTTGGGGCTAAGCTATCTTAAAAGCTTCTCATTAAAAAAACATGCAGATGTGGAATTTAAAATAAAAGAATTTGGCTTTGGAAATAGGTTTCATTATGATGCAAACAGAAGTATTGAATTGAAAGTAATAAATTATATTTTACTATACAAACCAGAGTTAGTAGTTTTTTCTTCATATGTCTGGAGTGGGGAAGTTGTAAAAAAGATATGTCGAGCTGTAAAAATTTGCAATCCTAAAATAAAGACTCTTATTGGTGGCGTTGAAGTTGTTAAAGAAGATCTAAATGAATTTATTGATTACATCATCACAGGTGAAGGCGAGCTTGCTTTTTCAAACTTAATCTCATATCTAAAAAAAGAGATTCCGATAAATAAAGTGAATAACTTGATTCATTCTACTGGTGAAAATAAAAATAAAAATATTAACAACTTAGATGATATCCCGAACCCGTACGAGACATGGGAAGGGAAAAAAGAATTTGAAGCCGTAAGAATAGAAACGGCCAGAGGGTGTAACTTCGGATGTAAATATTGCCATTATGCCAAGAAGGATTTTAGAGAGTTTTCTATAGGGTATTTGAAAAAGAGTATAAAATATCTATTTGATAATTTCAACTTTAGGAATCTGACCATTCTTGATGCGCATTTTAATATAGATAAAAAAAGAATGAAAAAGATATTGGATATCATTGAATCAAATATTAAAGGCAAATTACGGGTCAATTTCGAACTAAAACCAGAGTTAATTGACAAAGAGGTGATTTCTGTCATCAGCAAAAGAAAGTTCAAAATTTCGTGCGAACTGGGCCTTCAAACAATAGATAAAAATGTTATTTATGCCTGTAATAGACCATTTGCAATTGAAAAAGTTAAAAATGGATTAAAATTACTGGATGAGAGTAAAATTAATTATAAAATAGATTTGATGTATGGTCTTCCAGAAGACAATTTCTACAAGTTTCTTCGTTCACTGAACTTTTTGACTACATATTCTTCTCAAAAAACTGTTCCTGCACATCATTTTATGGTGTTAAACAATACGGATTTCTCAAAATGTGTTAGGTATGATCCTAATAATAGTAGTAAAGTGATTAAAACTGATACTCAGGATTGTACAGACTTCTATAAAATTCAGATGTTTTTGAATATGATCAATAAAAGAAATATCT
>CAZYEG010000107.1:0-2251 GCA_964646365.1 uncultured Methanosarcinales archaeon | reverse complement strand
CAAAGAACTCTTCGATATGTCTGCATGCAACTTTGAAGTCTTCAATCTTTTTTTCAGTAACCTCATGATGCGCTCGAATGTCAATATCTTTTGGAAGGTCTGGCAAATCACTAAATACTCTTGAAAGATCTTGAAAATTATTTCTTAATCTTTTATCATTTAGATATTTAGAAATCTTATCTGGGACTATTGTTACTGCTCCTAACTGCAAAGTCAGTGCTGCTTCAATTTGATTACTATCATTAAATCCTGCAGCCATAACTTTAGTCTTAATTCCATTTTCTTGAAATTTAGAGATACATTCTCCTAATTCTTTTTCTTGATTAATATTTGCGAGCCCCATTTGTCTCCAATAGAATGCAACATATTCAGCTCCGCCATATTTAGCAGCAGCATAAGCTTGATTAACTGATAAACATGCAGTTGCATTTGTTCTGATACCTTCACTATGTAATTGTCTTAACACGTCTATGCCATAAACATTGACTGGAACCTTCACAATAACGTTATTCCCAAATTGTGCAACTTTTCTTGCTGCGTCAATAAATGCTTGTTTGTCTTCAGAAATTTTATTTCCTGGTTGTATGTGTACTGGTTTACCATAATTGACAAAAGATTTTAGAATTTGGTAATATTTGATTTTATTTTCATCACCTTGATATTCTTTAGTAAATATCTGAGGATTTGTAGTAATTCCAGTAATATGTTCTAACGCAGATTCTATTCTGTAAGGTAGTGCACTGTCAATATATAGTTCAATTTTAGAGATCATAACGAGAAATAAGGTTTACACCTGGTTTATTAAAGTATCTAATTGAAATTTTATGTAAAAAATGAATAATATCATTCTAAATGACATCATTTTTTTCTAAAACGGGTGTATGGCTTAATCTTTACTTTTGTAAAATCTATCATATTAAAACTAAATCTCCAATTTTCATATATTATTATTGATATTATATAGATAGAAATATCAAATAAGCTTTTAATCTCCTTGGCAAATTCATAGTTTGAATGGCACATTTCATAGTAATCAATCTTCCTCTTATGAAATTTTGTCTTTACATCATACATAAATATATTTTCAACAATTCTTGATTCTTTGTTTGACAATTCAAACTCTATTAAATCAAATTTATTCCAATTTTTACTTATGAATTCTGAAATTTTTTTAAATTTATTATTAATAATTAACCGATATTTTGATATAATTTCTTCAATATTGTCAAACCTACTTGCTTGAAAAATAAAATTATGATTTCTTTTTCGTCTTAGAAGTATTCTTGAAATATATTCAAATGCATATCCTCTCAAAGGATAATCAGATGAAAGTTCAGTTATCATATTTATTATAAATCTCTGTTTTTTAATATGTTTTGTTCATAAAAAATCGGAGATTTTTCAACTACTATCGGAAATATCTTTTTGCCCGGAGAACTCATAACCATAATGAAAGAAATGAATGCTATTTTTGCATCTTAACTACTGTATATTTTATGTCAAAAAAGAAACTAGCGGGGGGAAGATTTGAACTTCCGACCTGAGGGTTATGAGCCCTCCGGGCACTCCTGGCTGCCCCACCCCGCTATTAGAGTAATTATAGGGGTGTGGCAGTCCTTTATAAATCTTTAGGTAGAAACAATCAAATTTTAAGACTTGTGACCTTCGTCATACCGTGCTCATTCATAGATACACCGTATAAATTGTCAGCTTCAGAAATAATTGCATCATTGTGAGAAATTATGATGTACTGAGCATTATCAGAATACTTTCTTATTAATTTTGCAAGCTTTTCAGAATTGTGCTTATCAAGTGCGGCATCAACCTCATCAAGGATGTAAAATGATGCTGGATCGTGTTCTTGAACAGCAAAAAGGAATGCAAGAGCAGTCATGGTCTTTTCGCCACCAGAAAGACTTTTGATATCAAGGAACTTCTTACCTGTTATTCTTACACGGATCTGGAGGCCACCATCAAGTGGATTCTCTGGATTATCAAGAATCATCTCTGCAACTCTGTCTTTCGTGGTTAACATATTGAAAATGCTTGTAAATTTGTCAACAATGACCTTGTAAGTCTTAAGGAACAATTCGTTTTTCTTGGTTTCAATCTCATTAATGAGCATCATAACGTCATCTTTTTCGACTTTTAATTTCTCTTTTTTCGCCATAAGAGAATGGTACTCTTTTTCAACATTATCGTAAACTTCAAGAGCTCTCATATTAACATTTCCCATATTGTTCATCATCTT
>CAZYEG010000106.1:0-4922 GCA_964646365.1 uncultured Methanosarcinales archaeon | reverse complement strand
CAAGGACAAACAATAACAACAGAGGCAGAATTCCCAATAACCCAACAAGGAGGCTCACCACCACTTGACTGTTCATTCGATGTGGCTGCAGGATTTTTCCACTGCGCATTCAATACTGGATCTGCAAGTTACGCAGAATTCTCTGGGGATCCAACTGTTGGAGGAAGTTCAAGCAGCGCAAGCTCAATATCAATTAACCACCCAATTACCGTATATGTAACTGTGAATAAGGCTTCTACAAGTTCAACTAGTAACGATATATTCTATATTCGTGCAAGACTCAGAGACACAAATTCACTTGCAATTCTTGCTGACAAAGACAACTACTGGAATATAGGAGGGGCAGGAACATACACATTAAACCCAGCTATAACTGGATGGACAGTTAATCAAGAAATGTTCCAAGCAACACCACAAATAGTCCCATCACAATCGACATTAAGCGGAAACATGCAGGGATCAATAGATGTTGGCCCAACAACAACCGTATCATTTAGAGCAAAAAGTGGCACATGTTCAAATCCAACTGGTTGACATCAAGCACTTGTATCAACTACAGGAGGATCTGGAAATATCAATGTAAAATATCCAAGCACCACATCATCCCAAGCTGTAGGGACATGGTTTGATTACACAGGAGGAGGAAATGCAATATACGTCTATTACACTCCAACATCATACGTAAAAGTAATTGGAACACCTGCACACAATGCAGAAACAAACACACAAATGTGTACAGACAGTATTACAATTACGCCTGGCGGTTCAGGAGGCGCACAAACACACAGAGCTGTAACCCTAGAACTTACCTTACATAGAGGAAACTCATCTTATCCAAACGGCTTTGACCAAACTCCAATTATCCACAACGGAGCACAACAAAGAAAAAATATTCCATTCACAATTACAACCGTACAAACTGCTGCTGGAGACACATCTACACCAGCCACAGCAACATCATGCGGCGACGGTACAAGCGCAGTTGGTGCATGTGACTGTAACGGAGATGGAGATACAAGCGACACAGGAAATCCAACTGGGCCATTAGTATCGGGTCGTTCTAACACAATGTATACAGGAGACTGTAACGGAAATCCATACAAATACTGTGTAAAACAAGGAACAAATGGAGTAGACGGTATTTGTACTAAAGTTCGTAAATGTTCAGATTCACCATACACCACACTATCAAGTCCATGTATATATCAAACAAAAACGGGTGGTTGGCAATATGCAACTACTTCGCAATACTTCTACGGGGAAAAAGCACGAACCATAAAAAGATGTTCTGCTGCAGAAACAACACTAACAGCTCAATGTAATTGTGAGACATCAACCGGATATGATCCATGCGCAGTAGGACAAACATGTCAACATACTGTTAGTTGCAGTACATAATAAAAGAATTCTAAAAAAATTAAAAAAAATTTTGTTCTACTTTGTGGAACAAAGTTTAAAACTTGATAGTCAAGTTTTAAATTAATGTAAGAATAGTCTAGTTCCAGAAAACACCATAGCAATATCCTGTTCATCAGCCGCCTTAATAACTTCTTCATCTCTAATAGATCCGCCTGGTTGGATTATTGCTTTAATACCTGCCTTCGCAGCCTCATCTACACCGTCTCTAAATGGGAAGAATGCATCCGATGCCATTACTGCACCATTTGCTCTATCGCCAGCTTTTCGTGCAGCAATGATCGTAGAATCGACCCTAGACATCTGTCCAGCACCAATACCTACTGTGCCATTATCCTTTGCATAAAGAACAGAATTACTTTTGACATGCTTACAAATCTTTGCAGCAAAGATCATATCCTTAATCTCTTTTTCAGTTGGCTTTCTCTTTGTCACACACTTAAGTTCTAATGTGTCAAAGTCTGGAAACTTCCTTGATTGAACAAGTAATCCACCAACAACTTTCTTAAGTGTGAGCGGTTCAACTTCATTCTCAGCAGTACCAAGACCTGGTATCTTTAAAACTCTACAGTTCTTTTTTTCCTGCAACAATTTCAAAGCTTCAGGTTCATAATCAGGTGCAACAACTACTTCAACAAACTTCCCTTTCATAAATTCTGCACACTTAACATTACACGTTCTATTAAACGCAATAATACATCCAAAAGCAGAAAGTGGATCACAGTTGTAAGCTTTCTCAAGTGCAAGTTCAATCTTTCCTGCAATTGCAGCTCCACATGGATTTGCATGCTTAATTACAGAACAGGCTGGTTCTTTGAATTCCTTAACAATCTCTATTGCACCGTCAGTATCCATAATATTATTATACGACAACTCCTTCCCATTTAATTGCTCAGCAGCACTCAAACTTGGTTCGACAATCTTTCTCTCTTTATAGAAAGCTGCTTTCTGATGAGGATTCTCACCATACCGAAGCGACTGAACCTTCTTATAAGACATTATGAAATTCTCAGGCAACAATTCGTCATTAAGATAGTTTGAAATCATTCCATCATACACTGCAGTTTTCTCAAACACTTTTTGAGCCAATTTTTTTCTATATTCAATATCAATATTTCCGTCTTTCTCAAGGCTCTCAGCAACTATATCATAATCTTCTGGATTTGTTATAACAATTACATCTGCAAAATTCTTAGCAGCACTCCTAAGCATTGAAGGACCACCAATATCAATATTTTCTATTGCTTCTTCGAAAGTTACATCCTTCTTAGAAATTGTTTCTTCAAATGGATATAAATTACAAACAACCATATCAATCATCTTAATCTCATGCTCACCTACTTGTTTCATATGATCTGAACTATTTCTAAGAGCAAGAAGTCCACCATGAATTTTTGGATGAAGCGTTTTTACTCTTCCATCAAGCATTTCAGGAAAACCTGTATAATCAGAAATATCCATGACCGGAATCTCATTTTCCTTTAATATTTTTGCAGTTCCGCCGGTAGAGATTATCTCTACATCGCTTTCTACAAGTCTCTTTGCAAAATCTACTATTCCAGTCTTATCACTTACTGATATTAATGCTCTTTTAATCATTTTTATCCCCCTATCAAACTATTCTACAATATGAACATCATGCCCATTAACTTTTAATTTCCCGTCACGGAAAAGTTCAATACCTCTTATAATTGTCTCAACTTCAGCTTTCTGCACTTTATCTTTTAATGTATCAACTGTTTCACCATCAATAACATCAACCTTTTTCTGAAGTATTATAGGACCTGTATCAGCCCCTTCATCAATAAAAATCAAACTACATCCTGACTCTTTCATTCCAGCGTCAAGTACTTCCTGATGGACATTCGTATCCATCCCACCAGCAAACAACGGAAGAAGTGAAGGATGAATATTCATTACTTTATTTCTCCATTTATCTACAAAAGAATTACTCATAAGTTTCATATAACCGATAAGAAGTATCAACTCAATATTTTCATCTTCACAAAGCTTAGTAACCCCATCATCATACTCTTCACGACTTTTGCCAGTAGGATCTAAAAATATTGGATTAAGACCATGTTTTCTTGCCTTATCAAGAATACCTGCATCCTCTTTATTAGATAAAACAAACACAATCTCCACGTCTGTAAGTGTGCCTGTTTCTAACACATCTATTACACCCTGAAGGTCGGAACCACGGGTTGAACCAAGAACTGCTATTTTTAACGTTTTCAAATACCCCGTTAAAAATTAAATATAGAAATTATATAAATATGTTTGGATTTTTTATGAGCCATTCATGAAATTCTCAACACTTCTGTCATAGGTCTTCTCTTTTTCATCTGAGAAATAGCATGCAGGAAGTTCCCGACGTGAACGATGATAAGCAACACATTCGCAACAAACTCCTTTCCTCGAACATGGATAAGAGCAATTACAATTCTGCAGATTCTCATCTTTTTTGCATTCCATCTATAGCACCTCAATATTCAAATTCTTATATTTTATTAACAGATTTTCTTTTATACTCTCTAAAAATTTCTTTGTCGGCGCAGAAATATCGCAAAATTTATCATCGACATGGCTTTCTGAAGGTTCAAAGCCTTTAATCTGCCATAAAAAGTTTTTGTCTGACAAGAATGTTCCTATATCATCAAAATCCTCTTTCCTAAACATCACAGATGGAATCACAACTGTAACAATAGTTACCTGGACCTTCTTATATTCAAACAATAATTTCAACGAATCCTTGACATCATCAATAATCTGTCCAGAAGAAACAAAAAAAGTCTTCGATTTTGTCACCTTCTCAAATCTTTCTGGTACAAATCCAGATTTAATATCCAATCGAACCTCATCAACAAGTTCTGACATCAAAAGAGACTTAATAGAATCAGGTTTTGAACCATTTGTATCCAACACAACCCTCAAACCTTTCTTTTTACAAAAACGTGCAAGACTCAACATTGCTTGTCTTTGAAGACAAGGTTCTCCTCCAGTAAATATCACTGATTTAAACGAAGATGAATTATCTTCAATATATCGCTTCACGTCTTTAATATCTATAAGAAATTCCTCATCAAACTTCAACATATCTTTAGAATAACAATACGGACAATTAAAGTCGCATCCCTTAAAAAAAATCGGCAACCCATCAAAACCATCAATATTATGTTCTAAATCAATATACGCCTGCATCTTAATTATGACCTGTACTACCAAACCCGCCGTCACCACGAGTTGTATCATCCAAGTCTTCCACCTCTACAACACTAGGCAACTCCACAGGTTGAATAAGAATCTGTGCAATTCTCATATTTTTCTCAACCAAGAAATCTTCTTTTCCAAGATTAATCATAACAACTCCTACTTCTCCACGATATCCTGAATCTATAACTCCTGCAAGACAGTGTAAAGAATGCTTTGCTGCAAGACCAGATCTATCCCAAACAAGACCGACATAACCAACAGGTATTGCCATCTGAATACCCGTAGGAACAATT
>CAZYEG010000105.1:1130-4953 GCA_964646365.1 uncultured Methanosarcinales archaeon | reverse complement strand
ATCCAGGTTCGTACGGTGGATTATAATAATCCATTTCGATTCAAGCCGCCGGCCGAAGAGACACGAGAAATTGTTCGGCAAGTCATAGAACGTATTAGTGCTGATGTTGAATGGTACAATGACAATGTCAGCACACTGGCCAAAAACATGAGCCAGTTCGTTGTAGAGTTTCGCAAGATCTTGACAGCTTTTGGTTTCTCTCATAATAGCACTTACGCCTTCAAGATTGATGACTCTCAAATCACTTATCAGCGACACCCTCATTACACATATGAGTACATACTTTCGCTGGAAACGAAAGGCGATAATCCCAGGAGGGTGGTTATCAATTCCATACCGTTTTCCATCGAGCACACATCTAAAGGGGTGACCACTACTCTGGATTGCGCTTCAGGCGGAGAAATTAAGTCCCCAGACCTAATCCCCGAACTCGAGTCGACCTTTGCAGGTTTCTCTGCAAGAATTTCTCAAGTCAGAGAGATGTTTGATGAGCAGGGTCCGATTCTCAAAGATGAGCAGAGGCTTAAGAAGATGTCTGAACTGACAAAGGCGTTTAAGGAATAAAAGAAGCCTAGTAGAAAAATCAACAACAAAAAGGAGACAGGACAATGACGAAAGAAAATAAGTTTTACACTCAACTCGCTGTATTTGCAGCGATTCTTTTTCTGATAGGCCTTGGGATCTATGTCAGGAAATCAAGGATGACTATTATCATCGATGACAAAGATCTAGCTGCAAAAGTAAGTGAGATCGTCGGATTCGACCTCCCATCCATCTATCCAGATGAGAACCTCCCAAGGTACAATCTCGATAGTATCATGAAAGGGGAAGCCGAATGGCTAAGAATCTCCAATGACAGATTCAAGTTTGTTTATAACAACAATCTTAATGAGTGGCAGGTGACTGTTCATGCCACAAATCCGGTTTGCATTAACGTAGTGAACTACCGTTCACACTGTCAATTCAAGCCGTCTGTCAAGAGGTCGAAAGATGTTGTTCGTCAAGTGGTAGAACATCTCCACGCCGACATTGAATGGCACAAAGCTAACGAGAATAGTGTCAGGTCATATTATGGTCTGAAGAGAAACGTTAATCAGTTGGCAGCAGATCTTCGAAGGATCATCACGAGTTGTGATATGCCGTTTGGTAAGTGGTATGAGTTTAGCATCGGAGAGTGCGATGTTGGGTTCTACCCATACCCAAATAGATACCCTCACCAGCAATCCAAGCATGACTACGAGCTTTCTTTGAGTAAGACAGATGATGGTTGGAACAAACTTACCATCAATTCCATATCATGGTCTGTTAAGTATGCTGCTCAAGAAGTCTTCGGTAAGATTGTTTGTATCGCCTGCGAAGTGATTGAGCTCTCAGACAAGATTCCTGAACTCGAAGCAATCTTTGCGGACTACTCTGCAAAAGCTGCTCTGGTTCGGGAAGATTTTGAGAATCGGGCTCCAGCTGCAAGAAAGCTGTATGCACAAAAAATGATGCATCAGCTGACAAAAGCGCTTCGGAAGTAAGCGTCGATAGTATTGTCTGTCTTCATCCAGACAATGCAAGGCGCGTGGTTCCTGTATGACCTAAACACCCTCTAGGTTTCGCCTGATGGCGGCAGGAACCATTTTTTTATCAACAAACAGAAAAGGAGAAAACATGGCAAATAAAACATTGCAGGTGATTTTCGCATGTGGTTGTGCTAGCAAAGAAATCAAGGAGGATGATGCTTCGCTCCTTCATGAGCTTAAGAAATATGCATCAAATCCTTGCATGGATCACGTGCATTTAGATGGGAAATGCATGACATTCGAAGATGCTGTTCGCCGACTTTCGTAACGTCACCAATCTGGCCTCCGTGGGCAATTAAAAAATACGCGGACCATTTTCTGGAAGTAACATTGTGTTGTTTTAATCAAAAAAATCATCTAGGAGGAAATAATGAAAGACGAGAAAAAGAAGAAAAATAATCATCCATTTAAGAAAGCCACAAAGTTGTGGTGGTGGCTTATCGGAGCAGGAACTCTGCTTGCCGTGGGTGTTCCACTTGGTATGCTTTGGTATCTTTCTTCCTCATAGAGGAACTCAACAAGAAACATAGAAAGAAAGGAAAAAGCTTATGGAACTTATTCTATTAATTGGGGGTTGTGTGTTATTAAGTGTTGTTACTGCACGCATTACATATGCAAGAACATCAAACATCTTTTTTCTGGTGGCATTGTCATCGGCAATCATGTCAGGATTTGCCGCATGGTTCATAGTTGAGGTCAAAACCCCGTCACCTTATCAGGTGATTCTTCCAATATTATTTTCAATAATTATTGGTTGGTTCATCGCTTCTAGAGTCAGGATTTATCGTAGAGTTCAACGAACTAAAAAAACAACATACTAACAAAAAGGAGAAAAGTATGAAAGAAGAAACAAAACAACAAGAAAAACCGACAGGACAACTTTACCACTGTGCAAACCATTGTGGCTTTTCTGTGCTCTTCCCTGACGAGGAAAACACAGCAATTTGTAAGCATTGTGGCTTCAAGAATAATCGTGCAATGGCACGTCCAATGGACGCTCGAATTGAAATCTGTCCCGTATCTGGTGAACGGCGATGGGTAATAGCTGGTGAGGTTGTCTGTAACGACACAAAGTGTGAACACCATGGCGACTGCCCGCTTCTGGTTACACCAAAGAAATAGGCATTAAGCAAGATTCGAAGTTGTCCTTGTAATCAGTTTGGCTGGCAAGGACACCGATGATCAGGCAAAGTCTTCTGGAATAATTAAACAACCAAGGATAAGACATATGGTAATCACACTAGTAGGGTGTCCGTCAGTCGTTGATATGCGAGACGCAATCAAAACCGGAGATCAGGTGGCTCTTGCAACAATCGATGCTGTTCGGCTTACAGCTATAGTCAAAGAGGAACCTCGTGAAGGTATCTTCTCTATCATGACTACAGAATTCGGACCAGTCAAAGTCGAACGTAATACCGGGAACTATCCTGTTCTTTCTGATTCGCTAGCTTAACTTCAAAGAGCTCTTTCCGAGTAGCTATACACTCGGACCAATTTCTGTTAACTCGCATTTTTTCCAAACTCATAAAGAAAGGTACAATATGAAAAACATAATTGTAATCCTAATGCTAACATGCTGCGGATGTATTAGTTTTCATCCCGTTCCAGTCGATGATTTTGCATCGGCTCAGCGGCATCACGAGTTTGGCAATTTCGAAGAAGCGGCTCGCATCTATGGTGTTCTTTTTGACCAAGGAATTTCTAGGGCAAATGGTATAAACATAGCTTTCGCCCAGGGCCTTTGTCTTAAGCGTAAGATGAGGTTCGTAGAAGCATATAGCTGTTTTCTTGCTGTCATTGCAGAACCAAGTTCTACATCTGCCGAAGTGATCGAAGCACGAAAATTCATCACCGATATAGAGTTTATTGTATTCCAATTGGTAGACGAGGAAATCGAATCAAATAAGATACAAGAGGAGGATCGATATGCGATCTATTAAAGGGGTATTCAAGATCAGTGGGGACATTACTCTTGGAAGGACGGTCATCGTGCCTGTTTCGCATTCAGGATATTCCAAAAATATGGAACACGTGGTGCACAGAGTAGATCATCGTGCTCCAAACCACGTGTTAATGTGGGTCAAAAACCATCTTGGCAGATGGCGCACGATTGTCGCATGTCGCCGTACAAAAAAAGCGGTTCTTCAAAAAGGGTGTCATGGCGGTGGATATCGTAAATTCCGTAGACGAAAAAGACCACACCGCCACCGCATATAAGGCACCGAAAGGGACCCCGAAATCTAATCACGATAAGG
>CAZYEG010000105.1:0-1093 GCA_964646365.1 uncultured Methanosarcinales archaeon | reverse complement strand
CAAGTTGTCATAAAATCAACATTACAGTAGAGAGATAGCAGAAGAGTAAATAGGGTGGTAGGCGAAGAAAATTCTAAAAATAAAAAGGAGAAGTTAAATGTTTAAGAAAGTAACAAATTCAATCAAGTTTGTAACGGTTCTCAAGTTCGCAGCGGTTCTAATCTTAGTTTTGTTCGTTGTTTTTCAGTGGAACCGGAGACGCTTCACAATTCGCAACCAAGATTTTGTAACGGAAATCCAACAGCTTATGGAGTTTAGTGTACAAGGTTGGCCAAGTGAGTATCTAAGTACGCATGTGCAGCTTTCAGATGAGTGCGAAGCACGCAACGTAGACTTAGACCCCTATAAGTTTCAGGCGTATTTTGGATTTTCAGAGGGATACTACAAAGTCACTCTTCAAGGAGTGTCTAACCCAAGAGTACGGGTCGTAAGGGCTGGCATTAAAAAACATCCTTCAAACAGACGGGTAAAGTCAGATTTACGACAACTGGTTTCTCATCTCCTGGTAGAATCAGAGTGGATCACAAAAAACCATGAAGCTTTAGATTCTCATCGTGATATGAGAGGCTTGGCTGGTGGTTTAGCAGGAATGACTTCTGCTGTGTTAAGGGAATTCGGTATTCCGACTCAGAGACATTATCTCAAAGTTAGAGATTATGAGTTGGGATATAGAGAATGCCCCTCGGGACTTTACCAGTTGAGTGTCTCTGATATGAGAAATGCGGAATGGAAAGTCGCATTTGACTCAAAGGGGGAATCTGCCTTAAATTACCCATATCCCTTGGAGAATCTGGCGATTATCCCTGGGGAAGAAATTAACATCGAACAACTTCATGTAGCACACAATGCACTTCATGAATGTCTTGAAACGTTGAAAAATGTTTTGCGTGAGGAGGAACACAAAAAAAGAAGACGGTTGGGGGAAGCGTTAGAATATCACGCTTTAGACATTGAAGCCTTCAACGAGTTCAATCGACATGTTGATAGCCGAGTAGCAGAAGAAATTTTTTCTGCTCTCTTAAGTAAAGGATTTGTCCCAGTTTTCCATGGGTCTAAGCCCAAAGGGCAGTACACCAATGAGAATGGCGTCATC